>JAAYRJ010000115.1 GCA_012518845.1 Clostridiaceae bacterium | reverse complement strand
GGCATCACCTTCCATGGAAGCAGCCGGACTTTTTGTCAGCGATATTTGTCGCAAAAACAACGTAGAATACTACTATGGACACAAGACAATCTCGTTCACCAGCTGTATTCTGACCCGAAAGAAATAGCATATTAAACTAATATAATTAAACCAAATAGCTAGAATGGTTAAGTTGTGTAAGTAACTGTTCTAGTTATTTTATATTCTCAAAAAAGATTTCAAAGAAATCTTGTAATCTTAATGGACTCCGATTTTCATCTGCGAGCATTATTTTCTGGGATTTGACTCATAATATCCAGAACTAAGATTAAACACACAAGACTCAGCGATATTCAAGCCTATATATTGGTCAATTGTATAAAAAAAATATATAATATGATAAATGTTTTATTTGATTCTGGGAAAATAAATATTTATATGAATTATGGAGAGCAAATTAATGATTAATGCCAGAAATGTCATAGAAGAAATTAACAATAATGTTATTGATGAAATGAAAAATCCGAATATTCACTTAATTGGTGAAATATATCTTCCACTTGATGAATATGAAAAACTAAAAGAGAATTTTAGCAAATTATCGCACAAATATTTTAATATGAATGCAGCTGATTATAAAGAATCCCTTGTCTACTTGTTAGTAAAAAATGCTCAACGGTACTACGATGGCAACTTTTGGGATCATCTTAGTTTTAAAACTAACCATAAACAAAGGCAAGAAATTAAAGACATTTTTATTAAGGTGTGTGAAAAATATGATTTTCCAATTTTCGAGGAAGAAAGCAAAGCAGGATTTTCAATCATCACTCCGTTTATTTGTCATGCAGGTATTCCAAATGAGCAGCTAGAATCTTTCTTTTCTGCTTTTGACAATTACTATGAAAGTGGAGAAATATTTTCCTGGTGGGAAATGGTAAAAAGCAAACAAATACTACATAGATCGACGATGAGATATTTTAATTTTCTTGGCGATGATCTTTTTCCTTTTCTTTTACAATGGGAAAGTGTGACAGATTATTATGATGAAACCAATAGTACAAGAGAAATTCATTCACTCTTAGAGAAGAACTTTGAGGGAGATAATATTCTTATACCTGAGCGATATATAGAAAAATATTCCGAATGGCAAAGTAAAAGCACAATAGAAGTATCAGGTAAGAAGAGAGTTGGTAAGCAGAGATTTGTAAAACCTGTTATTAGCATAGATTCGGAGGGTAACGGTTTATTATTAATATTGCCGGAACAAGAGATTCCAAAAAGCTATGATCCAAACTATGCTAATGATAAATTGGTTTGGCTGATTTATATTGGAGATGTCCCCAAAAGAATTGAAACTAATATCTATCAAAATGTTTTACAGAATAGGTACCTAACTGACGAGTACCTACTAACTCTACGTCAGCCAGACATTGACTCTTTTCAAGATATAGAAGAAATAAAAGTACAGGTTTATTATAACGATATCGATCATCATATTAACACTTGGAACTTAGATTTTATGCCAAATGGTTATTCAATTTTTGATCTTGCAGGTAAAAAAATGATCGGTAATAAAATTAACAGATCAGATTTTATGTTATTTGCATCTGAAGAATACGATCAAATTGAATGTAAAAATTATGAACCAAGCTCGATTCCCTTCTGGCAAGATTATGGCCTGTTTAGAATTAGTCTTCAAAGAAATGAAAAAATGACTTTGACAAATTCCAGATTAAATACAAATTTTGAGATAGAGAAAACAGAAGGCTACAACTTACCTGAGCTTGCCAATGGGCAAAAATTCTTTAATAACGATTCAATTTATCTTGAATTACCGAATATTGTTTTTGCCGAGAAGACAGATACTCCTCAGATTCTTTATGTGAGTAATGAGGAGTTAGGCACAATGGAACATCCGATATCTAAAAATACGGAAAAAATATTATTAGCAGATATTCTTGAGAAAGATGTATACGGAAAATATGAATTGCGAATAAAAGGATTAAGAAGAACTATTTTCCGAACAAGTTTTTACTATATTCCTGCTATTGAATTAGAAAATAATGTAAAATTTTGGCCGGAACCGGGTAAAGGATACCAAAGCAATCATTATCAATTTCTTTTGCCACTTAATGCTGACATTGCACTTGATGGCTTTCAAAAGGAATTTGAAGATACAATTTATGAAGATCAAAAACGGATCAGATTTGAATCAATAGAGCAAAAAAACTCTATAGGTGGGATGATTTTATTAAAGTCAGAAGAATTAGATAAAGAGACAAAAATACCTTTTAAAATGTCTGCTCGTCCAATATTATGGGCTATAGAAACTTTTGATGAATCAAATAAAATAATATCTTATCAAGATACTCCAATTTTTTATACTGATGAAGAAATTAAGAGTTTGAGGGAGCCCTACCTGTTTTTATCGGCAGGCGATATAGGCGTTCCTAAGATGACAATAGGTCTGCAAGCAATTGATAATAAAGGCCATCATTTTTATAAAACAAAGTTATTTATAAATAGTGAAAAAACAACCTCCTATCCTTTAATTGATCTCTTTAATTCCGTTCCCGGAAAAACAACGCAATACTCACTGGCGATCAGTCTTTTCACACCGACAGGTGAAAAAATTCGAGATGTTGATTATCCAATTTTAAAAGCTAGACCAGCGGTTAAACATAGTCAGATCGAGATGGAATTTTTTGATCAAGCTTCAATACAGTTTTCATGGCAAGAATATAGTCCTCCTACTGAAAGAGGCTTATTTATGACCAATCTAACAAATTCCTGGAAAGATTCACAATACTTCCCTGTTTATGAAGATTATACTGATTTAATATTACCCAAAAAGGTGATAGAACCAGGTGTTTATGCAGCCTGTATTGATGTACCTCAACAAAAGCGTTTGTTCGATATTCAAAATTATTACGAACCAAAATCATGGAGCGGCCAAAATATACTTATTATGCCACCTGAAGATATAAAAGAAAAAAGCCTATGGGCTTTTAACTATTATTTATTATCTTACTTATTATTGGAAAAAGATGAGTTTTTTGAATACAAGAACTTACCAGGAGAATTAATAATTGATGATCCTACTAAAGTAATTAATCTTTGCAAGTCCTTTTTGACTATTAAGTCATTTGAGAATTTAGAAAAAGAGGAACAATCCGGTAAAGAGACAAGATATGAAACTATTGTACGTGAATATAGAAATGTTGCCAGAAACATTTCTATGCCGAAGGAAGAACTTTTAAAAACTATTTTAAATGCAGATTTTAGTGAAAGCCAATATTTAGAGCTTTTCAGTTTTTTCGAATTAATATTTTTAACAGATCAGGAAGTAAAAATAATGAATTGGACCATGGTATATCATGATCTAGAGAGAACAATGCCTGATTTCGCATTCCAAATAGCGATGGGGACAAATAGTCATTTGGAAAGTGTAGAAAAATGGATTGGCACATACTCTCTGAGAGAGCTTTTAGGTGATTCAAATGGTTCTAATCCTACTCAGATTATGCAAGATCAAATTGAAAACCAGATTAAAACTAAAAAATGGGCAAGTCATCCAGATTATTGGGGATCGTATGATGAAGTAAAACAATTCTCTATACAATATTCTAAAGACCTAAGATTTAAGAAATATCAGAATAAATCACTTGAAGAATATCTTGAATATTATGAAAAAGAATACAAATCTTCCTTAAAGAAGATTTTCGGTAAATCTTATCTAAGGATACGCAGTGACTTAAATTCGAAAATTGCAAATAATAAAGTTATCGAAAAAGTAACAAACAATCTTAACGATTGTGTATCCGTTGAAATTAAACCATATTTTAATTATTTAAAGAATAATTATGCAGAAGCTTTTAACCGCATTAGAAATATGGCAAGTGTATTTGATTCAAGTGAGGCGGATCTCGCTGTTTATACTATATATTTAATTATGTTTGTTGGCACTTTATATCGTCAAGGGATATGGAATTATCAAACAAGTTTAATTCTAAGAAATATTGATAGAATAAGACGATATTTTCCTGAGCTTTATCAACATACTTTAGTAATTTTCGATTTATATATTAGAGATGGGGGCGAATAATATGAATATGAACCCTATTACTACAACAGATTCAATTAGAGAACAATATTTAAAGTATTTAAAATCAATGTTCTCATTTAAGGACAAAGAGCTAGCGAAACAAGCTAATCAGCTTTTAGATGAAGAAAATCGTTTTGTAAAAGGTCCTTATGTTGAAATTGTTGCACCTTTTGTCCTTGGTAGGACTTTAGATGACTTAATCGAAGAAGGTGTATTATCAAAAGAATTTTACCATATTAACCAGAATGAACTGCCGACTAACAGACCACTTTACAAACATCAAGAAGAGGCTATTCGGAATTTAACGGAAAAACAAAGAAATGCTGTAATTGCGACAGGTACTGGTAGTGGTAAAACAGAATGCTTTTTGATACCTATTATTAATTTCCTGATGAGAGAGAAAGAATTAAAAGATGAGATATCTCCTGGAGTTAGAGCTTTACTATTATATCCGATGAACGCACTCGCTAACGACCAGGTTGCGCGCTTAAGAACTTTGTTAGCAGAGTATCCTGATATTACTTTTGGCCGATATACCGGAGAAACAAAAGAAGAATCTCTAGCAGCTTTAGAAAACTTTAGAAACACAAATCCTGATGCGAAAGTTTTGAAAAACGAATTATTATCGCGCGAAGAAATGAGAGAGAATCCACCGCATATTCTACTAACTAACTATGCGATGCTAGAATATTTGCTCTTGAGACCCGTTGATAATACTTTTTTCGATGGTGAATTTGCGAACAACTGGAGTTTTATAGTTCTAGACGAAGCTCATACTTACAATGGAGCAAAAGGCACAGAGATTTCATTATTAATATCGCGGTTAAAAGAACGCACACTAAAAGCAAATAATCAACAAATACAATTTATTGCAACATCAGCAACATTAGGTTCAGGAGAGAACAAACAACAAGATATTTCTGAGTTTGCTAATAGTATTTTTGGAACAAATAATAAAACAAGTACACCATTTGCTAGTCAGGATTTAATTGAGGCAACACGCTTAGAATACCAAGAGAAGAAAGATGGACAAGTATTATCTTTAGCTGATTACAATAATCTTGAGCAAAAATACGATCAGGGCAACAAGAATGAAGTTTTCCAAATTTTACAAAATGACTACAACGTTTATAATTTACGTAATTATCTAGCTGATAATTCTGAATTAGTAACAAAGACAGCTGAAGATTTATTTGAGAATACGAACTTAACCTCTAACGAAAAAAAGGAAGCCCTAGTCAAATTAATAAAAATAGCATCGGGTGCAAAAGAAGGTGGAAGCGATCTGCCGTTATTACCCGCTAGATATCATGTTTTTGCAAGGGCGCTTGAAGGCGCATATGTGTCTTTTTATCCACAGAAAAAAGTTTTTCTAGATCGTCACAAATCTCTTAAGACGGAAGAACATGGCGAGATTCCTGTTTTTGAGTTGGCGAATTGTAAGCGATGTGGGCAAGAATATCTTTACGGACGAATAGAAAATGACAACCATTTCGTACAAGGCGAAGTATTTAGTGATGAATTGGGTGTAAAATATACAAAATGTGATTATTACTTGTTAGATGTTGAACCGATAAATGTAATTTTAGATGAAGATATTCTGATAATTGAAGGGCTTAAAGATAATGACGCAGGATTAAATGATATAGATGAATATACATTATGTACTGCATGTGGAAAAGTTTTAGAACAAGAGCGTGCAGGGCATGGTGAATGCTGTGATGCCGATAACTCTAAGCTTGTAAGAATATTTAAGAGAACAGGAAGGACTCAATCAAATTTAAATAGCTGTTATTCATGTGGTGCAAATGGTAAAGGTATTGTTTCACGTTTTATTTCGTCTGATGATGCAGCAACTCAGGTACTAGGAGAAAGTTTATATTCAAATATTCCCGCTGAACTTATTAAATCTGATTCAGCTGGAGCAAAAGAAGTGGAAAAAAGTTCTGGCATTTTTGGTGAATTAATTGCTCCAAGAGATGATTTAGAGCCTGGTAGTAGAGATGAACGCAAGCGAAAATTGTTGATTTTCTCAGACAGTAGGCAAGACGCCGCTTTTTTTGCAAGTTATATGCATCAAAAATATGAACAAAGTCTCTGGCGCAATTCAATTTTAAAAGTATCAGCAGATCTCTCTAGAAATTCTACTAATTTCAAAATAAAGGATTTACATGACAAGCTAGTTGAATATGCAGAAGAGAATCAGTTTTTTGCTAGGAACGATTCGGATATAGAAAAAATAAAAATAGCAGGCAGATATCTGATGTCTGAATTCCATAGATATGATAGACGCTTAGGTTTAGAAGGTGTCGGTTTGCTTACTTTCGAATTACCAAAATCTACTAATTGGCCAGAAGGATTATCAAACGAATTTGGCTTTACTAGTGATGAAATTTGGGTATTACTTCAAACTATTCTTAATAGTTTACGTGATGGACAATGTTCCACGTATCTAAATCATGTTTCTTCTAGGGATGAGTTTTTTGCACCTAGAAATCGGCCCGGATATTTTTCAATTACAAAAGGAGCAAAGAAAGGTAATGCCTCTGTATTAAGTTTTATTCCTGCTCTAAATTATTCTAATAGACGATTAGATTATGTTCAAAAGATTTTATTAAAAACCGAACCAAAACTTTCAGAACGAGAAGCTCAAAAAAAGGCAAGAAATTTTTTAAATTTTTTGATTGAACAAGGTATATTATTATTCTTAAAAAATTTTGAATACTTATGTACAGATGTTGCTGATGATGGAAGCACACTTTACCAACTAAATCTAGATTCTTGGCAAGTACATTACAAACCTGAAGCGATTTATAGATGTAATCGCTGTGGAGATTTTACAATCCATAACCTACACAACGTTTGCCCACAATATCGTTGTGCTGGAGAACTGGAAGAATTTGATTATCAAATGACAGATCGCTTGGGTTACTTTGTTGATTTATATGAAAATAAAAAATCTATCCCCATGATTGCCAAGGAGCATACAGCTCAATTAACTAGCAAATACGCAGCCGAATTGCAAAATGATTTTGAAAAAGGGAAAGTCAATGTCTTGAGCTGCTCGACTACCTTTGAAATGGGTGTTGATGTGGGTCAGCTAGAGGCAGTTTTTTTAAGAAATGTACCACCTGAAACTGCTAATTATATTCAACGAGCAGGCCGGGCTGGCAGGCGTGTTGATTCGACTGCTTATGCATTAACTTATGCAAAAAAGCGATCACATGATTTGACTTATTTTCAAAATCCGAAAGAACTTATTTCAGGCATTATTAAAACACCTTATATTGTTAAAAAGAATGAGAAAATTGTCTTGAGGCATATTTATGCTATAGCGTTAGCCTGGTTTTTCAGAAAGTATCCTGAATCTATTAATACAGTGAATGATTTTTTTGATTTTGATAAAGGAGGTTCAGATTGTTTCTCTCCTATTTTACTTAATTTATTAAAACAAAAGCCTCAAGATTTATTAGACTCATTAAAAATAGCCATTCAACCATTTGGAGAATTTGAGTATTTCAATAAGACAAATTATTGGAGCTGGATTGATTTACTAGCTGATCCAGAAGAAGGAACAATTACATTAGCAGAAACTGAATTAAGAGAAATAATAAAAGAATTAACACAACTTAAGGAAGAGAATTATAAAAAAGGTAGAAGAGTTGATGCTATAAATAGAAACATTAAAACTTATAAAACAAAACCACTGATCTCATATTTTTCTTCAAAGAATATTCTACCAAAGTATGGTTTTCCAGTGGATATTGTTAACTTAAGAATTCTTAATGACTCAACTGATGCCCACAATGTGGAATTAGATCGAGATTTAAGAATTGCAATTTCAGAATTTGCTCCAGGTAGTAGTATTGTAGCAAATGGTAAGGTCTGGCAGCCATATTCATTGTTAAAGTTGCCAGGCAAAGATTGGCCAACATATTACTATGCTATCTGTGAACATTGTAAACATGTTTATCGTTATTCTACTATTTTAGGAGAGCCTAAGGATGATGAAAGCACCAAAAAATGTTGTGGGCAAGCATTGAATTATAAATACTATATTGAACCACAATTTGGTTTTACAACAGATATTTCATATCCTACAAAACCAGGTGAACTAAGAAGTCCTAGAACTTACTCGACCAGAATATTGTTTGAGAAATATATTGATAATATAAGCAAACAAACATTGACTGCATCTTATAATTCATTACGAATTCAGGATAATATTCTTGAATATCATTATTCTGAGAGAGGTCAACTATTATTGTTCAATCAAGGAAGAAATACTAGAGGTTTTTTAGTTTGTAGTAGTTGTGGATATATGGAACCAGTAGAGGGGAAAATAAGTAATACACACAAAACAAGTTATGGTAGAGATTGTAGAGGTGTATTAAGAAATACTCATTTTGGATATGATTTTATGACAGATGTTTTGGAAATTAAATTGCCTAATCTTAATCCTGTTCTTGTTGGTGGTAAAGAAGATTCTCAAAGATTTTCATGGCAGTCTGTTTTGTATGCAATTTTAGAGGGAGCTGCAATAACTTTAGGCATTAACCGTAGGGAGATAAATGGTACCTTGTTTTATAACAATACCAAAGCTGAAAATTTGGAGATACCTTCTTTAATCATTTTTGATGATGTACCGGGAGGAGCCGGTCATGTTAAACATATTGTTGATCAATTAGAGGAAGTGATTGAAGAAGCTAGAAAGAAAGTTGATGGTATCTGCGGCTGCGGTGAAGAAACAAGTTGTTATGGTTGTTTACGAAACTATTCTAATCAATACATTCATGAAGAACTAAAAAGAGGCGATGCTCTGTATTATTTAAACAAACTTTTAGCTACAACAAATAACCTGAATTTAGCTGAAGTAAATGATGAAAGCCAGAATGCTGATGATTGGTTAGATGCAATTCAGTTCTCTTTGTCAGAGAAAGCCCGTTCTTTTGCTCAAAATGCATCAAAGACAGGGTGTGAGGCCCCTGATGTTATTGGTTATGAAGTCCAAACTAATTCTGGTGAAGTAATAGGTGAAGCAGAATTCTTATGGAATGATTTGAAAATTGCGGTCGTAGACAAATCTCAAAAAGAAGTTTTGAAAGAATTAGAAATTATTGGATATAAAACATTTCAATTAGGTGATTTTGAAGAAGAGTATCTATTCTCTCTTCTTAAATAGGAGACAAAGATGGCTATAGAAATTGGGTTAGTTACAACTTTTTTGGGATCATGGAGAAATCTTGATTCTAGTGTCGGTTCAAAGGTCCTGCAAACAATTGATAAGTTTTGTAATAATCCAGAAGGCCGGGGGCTTAATTTAGAAAAATTAAATAATGATTTTTGGTCTATTCGAGTAGATCAGGCATATAGAATTATTTTGCATCGAAAAAACAAAGATAAGGATTTTATGTTTGTTTGGGTTGATCACCATGATGATGCTTATAGGTGGGCAAATTCTCATTCTGTTGATCACAATCAGAGCTACACACAGATTATTGATAATAATTATATAAAATCAAAGAAACCTGTTACTTCAGGTCTTTATTCTCATTTAACAGATAATGATTTCGAGAGATTAGCAATTCCTGAGACAATGTATTCAGCAATTCGGTCAATAAAAAATAAGGCAGAACTAGCAAAACATAAGTCTTACTTACACCCAAGTGTCTTTGAAAGTCTACGATATTTGACTGATCAGTCAATTTCTGTTTATGAAATTATTGAAATGCAGAGTGAGAATAATAGCAACGCAGGTGATGTTGAAAGTGTTGATAAATCTGAATTACTAGAAAATCACCAAAACATAGTTAGAATAAAAGAAAATGAAGATTTGTTATTGCTAGAAAAAGCTCTTAATGATCCACTAAATGAATGGCGATTGTTTTTACATCCATCTCAAAAAAGATTAGTGGAAGGAGAGTTTAGGGGACCTGTAAAAGTCTTAGGAGGGGCTGGTACTGGTAAAACAGTAGTTATTGTTCATAGAGCAAAATATTTAGCGAGCAAAAATCCAACCGAAAAAATACTTGTTACCACTTTTACGAGAAATTTATCAGCTGATATTAAAAAGCAGATAAAAAGCATATGTACGAAAAATGAATTTAATAAAATAGAAATTAGAAATATTGACAATCTAATATTTGAATTATTTTATCAATTTTTTCCAGAATGGACTCTTTCATATGATGATGAGAAATTAACTGAAATCTGGGAATCTTGTCTTAAAGATTCAAAAGTTTCAGAAAAGTTTTCTGTTTTATTTTTACAAGAAGAATGGGAAAGAATTATCATTCCTCAGAATATACAAAGTGTCCAAGATTATTTTTTAGCAAATAGAAGAGGCAGGGGAGTAGGGATATCTAGAAAAAATAAAGTTGAATTGTGGGAAGTTTTTTCGAATTTCAAAATGAAACTTAATCATCAATGTTTAGCAGATACTTCATACGCAATAGACATGATTATTCAAGCTTTAGACCAAGGAAAAATTAAAGTTAGATATTCTTCTGTATTAGTTGATGAAATGCAGGATTTTGATAATATGAAACTTAAATTATTAAGAAAGTGTGCTGGTGAACAACATCAAAATGATATGTTTCTAGTAGGAGATAGTCAACAAAAGATATACAGAAAAGAAGTTATATTAAAGCATTGCGACATCACTATTGCTTCAAATCGCAGTTTTAAATTAAATATTAATTATCGAACTACTGAAGAAAATCGTTCATGGGCTTATGGTCTGTTCAAAGATGAACTGGTAGATGATTTAGATGGTAGTTTTTATGAAGAGCAAAGGTATATTTCTCTAACTACTGGCCCTAAGCCTAAAGTATTGCATTTCGACAATTTTGATCAAGAAATGGAAAAAATTGTCGAAATGATTTTAGATTTAGAAGGAAATTTCAGATTAGAAGATATTTGCTTAACTTTCAGAACAACAGAATATCTAAAAAAGTATAAAAGAGAATTAGAAGATTTAGATATTCGCTGTTATGAAATTAAAGCTAGTTCCTCATCTGTTGATTCATTACCAGGGATACGTATGGCAACACTGCATCGTGTAAAAGGTTTAGAATTTGATCATATGATTATTTGTGCTGTAAACGATGGAATGATTCCTAGAGAAAGTGTTATTAATCGAGCAACGGATTTAGTAATGAAAAAAGAAATAGAAGCTAGCGAGCGAAACCTATTATATGTTGCTGCAACAAGAGCAAGAAAGACATTATCAGTTTTTAGTCATGGTAAAAAAAGTCGTTATCTGATTTAAATACTTAGTTAAATATATTTGTTACATCTAGTCTCATTACTTTAACAATAATGTATATAGTAAGGGGTGCCAATATATAAATCATATTACTATATTGCCCATACCTCTACCTTACCAGCTACATTCTGACCCGAAAGAAATAGGCTAGATCTCAATCAACTCATACTCTCTTGAACCCAGGCCTATTTTCTCAGCATGGATGAGACCTGATTTCCAATCCGAATCAGGTGAAACGTTCTTGAAATGATCATCATAAAGATCTTCACTTTCACTGAGCAGGCTATTATCCATTATAGGAGCGGCATTGACCAAATCGACACAAGCTTGATCAAGAGCAACAGGATCAAACGAAGCCAACATACCTATGTCCGGAACAATAGGCGCATCGTTTTCCGGATGGCAATCACAAAATGGAGATACATCCATGATCAGACTAATATGAAAATGTGGCCGATCTTTTACAACTGCATATGCATATTCCGCAATTCTTTCATGTAAAATACGGTTACT
>JAAYRJ010000114.1 GCA_012518845.1 Clostridiaceae bacterium | reverse complement strand
TCAAGGAGTAATAGAACTTACTTTCAATGGCCTTTATAAAACCATTATAAATAGGGCGTTAATAGATTCAACCAAATCAAGAAAAATTAGCAGTTTCTTGATTTATAAAAACGATTATACGAGGAGTAATATTTTGTTTAAATTATTAAGAGGCGTAAAGATTGCTTTAGCCGCCTTGGTTTCAATTATTCTTGCTGATTTTTTGGGTTTGGAATATGCTACCGCAGCTGGAATTGTTGCGATTTTAACTATTCCAGAAACTTATCAAAGGACAATCAACTCAGTTATAGATAGGTTTAAGGCTTTCGCATTAGGTTTTTTAATAGCCATTCCAATTTTTTATTTTTTAGGATATTCAGTCTGGACGTTTTTCTTTTACTTAATTATATACGCTCCTTTGGCTATTCATTTTAGTTTGGAAGTAGGACTTGGCCCCGTTACAGTATTGGTAACTCATCTGTTATCATCAGAATCGATTGCTCCTTCACTTATTTTAAATGAGTTCTTACTTTTGACAATCGGACATTTCGTTGCCTTACTATTTAATTTCTTTATGCCTTCTCAAAGGGGGAAATTGATTGAAACAATGAAAAAGTCGGATGCAAAACTTGAAGAATTTTTGCGTTATTTAATGAACTATCTAAATGCAACCGATTTTTCTTTAAATAATGTATTGAGAGAACGTATTGGCAGCAAAGAAAGCCTTTCAGAATTAGAAGAAATCCTAAATGAAGGAAGAGAAATTGCTATTCAAGAAATTGAGAATAAGGGTTTAAAAAACAATCAATATTATGTTAGTTTTTTCAATATGCGCAAAAGTCAACTTAGAATTCTTGAGCAAATAAGCTATCTAGTTTTGACTGTCCAGATATCCTCATCACAAAACAAAAATACTGCCGGAATTATAGAAGAAATTATCCAAAGAATTGATATTAAAGAATCTAGTGAAGATGTATATTTGGATGTTCAAGAATTGCAAGCCTATTATAGAACAAGTGAACTTCCAGCTAGCAGACCAGAATTTGAGAATCGAGCTACTAACTACGCGATCATAAATTACCTAATTCAATTCATCAATGTCAGAACAGAATTTAGACTAGAATATGAAATTCCGAAAAAACGTTCTAAGAATAATTCTAAAGGCTGAATTTATTTTTAGTATTTAAAAGTATGTGATAGAAAGAAAATAAGCAAATTTTAGTTTGGTATAATAGAAAAAAGATCAGCATTAAATAATAGAAAGGTATAGATATGAGTATTGAGCAGGAAGTTATTAATCTACTAGAAAAACTAATTTCTTACGATACTACCAATCCTCCTGGAAATGAGCGACAATTAGGTTTATTTCTTAAAGAATATTTAACCTCAGCCAATTTTGAATGCGAATACTATGGTTTAAACGAAAATAGAGGGAGTTTAATCGCACGTAAAACATTTTCTGAAACTGGTCCAAAACTTGTTTTTAATGGGCATTTAGATGTAGTTCCAGCTATCGCTGACGAATGGAGTTCTGATCCATTTAATGCTGTGATCAAAAATGGGCTCATCTATGGTAGAGGTACAGCCGATATGAAAGCTGGAGTTGCGGCAATGATTGTAGCAGCTCTAAAAGCTATAGCTCTTAAAGATTTATCAGGGAAATTAGAATTGCATTTTGTCGCTGATGAAGAAAAACAAAATTTAGGTACCAAGTCATTACAACCATATTGGCAAGATGCTGATTATGTAGTAATTGGCGAGCCAACCGAATTAAAAATAAATACTTCCCATCGTGGCACCAGTAGATTTAATTTATATTTTTTAGGCGAAACAAGTCACTCAAGTGCACCGGATCAAGGTGATAACGCAATTACCAAAGCTGCAATGGCAGTTGAGGTTATTAATCAAATCAATGCTAGCTTTAATACAGATGACCATCCAATCTTACCACAGCGGACAATTGCTCCCACACAAATTCGTGGTGGTAAAAGTGAAAACACAATCCCTGATCGTTGTATATTAACAATCGACCGACGACTCTTTCCTGGTGAAACCAAAGCTTCAATTGAAGATGAAATCTGTTCAAATTTAGCTAAAGCTGATTTAATTGAAAGTAGAGACTTTGTTTACGACAATTATTTCTTCCTTGCTGCTGGAGAAACAGACCCAGATACTCCGATTGTTAAATTTGCAAGCAATGCATATCAAGAAACTTTTGGA
Organism: Clostridiaceae bacterium; assembly: GCA_012518845.1. GTDB lineage: Bacteria > Bacillota > Clostridia > Saccharofermentanales > DTU023 > UBA5436. Next base: position 4,782 of record JAAYRJ010000114.1, on the reverse strand, counting down.
AAAGAAGCGGAAGTTACATATTTTTCAGCTTCGTGTGAAGAATCCTTATTTACAGATCAAAATATCCAGACAATTATTTTTGGACCAGGATCATTAAAAGAAGCTCATAAAGTAGATGAATTTATTCGAATTTCTGAGTTTGAACCTGCAGTAAATTTTTATTTTAATTTTATTAAGCAAGTATTGGGAACACAGTAAAAAAATAAAATAGGATCACTTATTTTACTTACCATATAACGGAAAATTATAACACAATTTCAAAAATAACCTGATCAATAATTCACGGGACAATTCGGGTATCTCGACTTTAGGAATAAACACTTTAATATAAAAATCCTTTGTTGGCGGTTTTGACCAGCAAAGGATTTACATGTTTAAAGTTATAATTGAATTAGCAGTCTACACCACCATCAACCCGTAAGAGTTGACCTGTAACAAAGGCAGAATCATCAGTAGCAAAGAACAAAGCAACTGTTCCTATGTCTTTTCCTCGACCGATACGTTTCAATGGACTCATTTCTTTCATAGGTTCCATAGCTTCTTCACCACCAGCATCATCTAACATTTCTGTAGCGATAGCGCCTGGTAAAATTGCATTGACTCTAATTTCTGGTCCTAGTTCACGTGCCATTGCTTTGGTTAAGCCATTGACTGCATGTTTGGAAGAGCAGTATGCACCAGGACCCCAACGGGCAGATGTTCCTGCAACTGAGCCAATATTGATGATTGAACCCTTACCAGCTTCTCTCATATATGGAACTACAGCTTTAGTCATTAATAAATATGCATCAACATTTATTTTGAAAATCCTGTCCCATTCTTCCATGGATACTTTATCTACTGGTTCATAGCTAACCATACCAGCATTATTCATTAAGATATCAACTGTACCAAAACGATCTATGGTTTGCTTTACTACGTTTTCGATATCGTCTGGATTTAACATATCTGCAACAACGTAAAGCGCCTCACCACCTTTTTCTTCAATATTTTCCACAACTTCTTTTAAACGTTCTTCACGACGTCCAAGAACTACAACTTTTGCACCTTCATCTGCAAACAAATAGGCTGTATCTCTGCCCATACCGGATGTTGATCCAGTTACAATTGCTACTTTACCGTCTAAACGACCCATAAAATCCTCCTAATAATTTAATTACTTTTTCTATAAAACGCATTAATAAATGCTATAGTTTATCATAGCAAATTCCGCCTGGATTTACATACATTATTCTATTTTTTCTTATGACATATTCAGAACATAATAACCACATATACTTTAGGCAGAACAAATAGATAGGAGAATTTAAATGAAAAAAATAACAAAAATTTTGATAGCAGGACTTTTAAGTTTTGTAATGTTTGTTAGTATACCTGTAGATGCTAAAGGATATCGTAGCAATAAAATTGAGGGCAAAGGTAGAAACAAAGCAGAAGTATGTGTTAATCAGCAACAAGAAGTTAGAAAAAATGAACAGCAAAGACTAAAGACAAAGGATTATTGTGCATACGGAAAACGTGATGCGAGGCCAAGACTAAGACAGCAAGATTGTGTGTTTTCAAGTAGTGTAGTTGAATAGTTAAGAGTTTTATATTATGAAAGAAGATAGATGAGTAAAATCCTGATAGTAGATGATAATGAACAAATTACTCGCGTCTTAAGTAGCTATGCAGAGCATGAGGGATATGATGTAGATGTAGCACTGGACGGTGCCCGTGCTTGGAAAATGTTTCAAGTAAATAATTATGATCTAGTGCTACTTGATATTATGTTGCCACACATTACTAATGCAGAGGAAAACTTAATTAAGCGGACGGAGAATGTAGCAGCTGCTTTAGAGAAAAATTTAGATTTTTTAAGTAGTACTGAATGGCAAAATCCTGGCGTTCCAAATGAGAATCGGCAAGTCAAAGGCAAAAGAGACACTAATGAGAGAAATTTTCCAGAACAAAGAGGTTTTGGTGTAAGAAGGCAAGCTGTAGAGTTGATTAACAGTTTAATAAGTGAAGAGGCTTGGCTTTTTGACCGCAATGCAAGCTCATTAATAACTGGAAGGGATGATTTTTCTGAAGAAATTGATGATCTACCTTCTGATGTTACTAGTATAGTTGCAGCTGTTTTTCAAGGGCAACATTTAGTCACAGATGTTTTTAGTGATAGTATTGGCAGTGCCACCATCACCGCTGCAGCACCTATTTATGATGATACAGGTGAAGTTTTTGCAGTGCTGTTAATGCACGAAAATAAAGCACTTTTCGATGAGCTTTTTAATGAGTATATTTTTCATTTTGCCATTATTTTATTTCTAACTTTTATTGCTGTCAGCTTTTTTGCAGTTTTTTTAGCTAAAAGTTTAGCAAAACCAATTCAAGAGATTAGTTTGCAGGCTCAAAAAATCAGTGAAGGTGATTATAAATCAAGACTAGATATCAAGAGTGAGCCTGAGTTAAATAATTTAGCAGAAAATATGAATTTTTTATCAGAAAGGCTAGCTCAAAATCAATTAGAACTAGAACAAGAAAACGAAATACGTCAAAATATTTTAGCTACACTTTCACATGAATTAAGAACACCAATAACTGTATTTAAAACCTCAATCGAAGCTTTGCAAGATGGTGTAGTCAGTGAAACTGAGGAAATTGCAGAGTACTATGAAACCCTTGCCAAAGAAGTAGAGCTCATGGAAAACAACATTGATCAGCTTGAGGATTTGTATAGCTTAGAAAGCAAAGCAAAACAAGCAGAAAAGACAGTAATCAATATAATACGGCCCCTTTCTGCTGCCATCAAAAGCCAAAAATATTTTGCTGAAGAAAAACTAATAACTGTTGACTTTCAAGTCGAAGATGAAGAAATTATTTTGGCAGGAATTGAAATACGTCTACAGCAGCTTTTTACAATATTATTAAATAATGCAATTAAATATTCTGATTCTCCTGGTGTAGTAAGTGTCAAAGAAAAATCCACAGATCAAGGCTATATTATTAGTTTTCATAATTATGGACAAGTTATTAAAGAAAAAGATCTGGATAAAATTTTCGTACAATTTTATCGGACTGAGGAATCAATTACCAGCGGTATATCTGGTAATGGCATAGGCTTAGCACTAGCAAAGCAAATTGCCGATTTTCATAAAATCAAAATAATTGTAGACAGTGATCCTAAACAAGGAGTATATTTTACTTTATTTATCTCAGATGAACATGTAATAAATTAGTAATTAAAGAAATACCAAAATAGTTTCGCTATAAAGATAATGATTATCAATAACAATATTGACACAAAAAGTTTATACAATATTGATTTGTCCCAAAAGATAAACCTAAGTATACTAAATATAAAACCAAATAGGAATCTGATGTATTATGCCAAATACAAATTATCAAGATCATCCAGATCAACCTAGGTACTGTGGATCATGTGGATCAATGATGGAACCTGGGATAAATTTCTGTGGTCAATGCGGTGAACCGGTAAATATATATGCAGCTGAACAAGAAGCACAAAATCATGCAACTACGGATTTTGTAAGTGATTCGGTAAATGCATATCCTAATGAAACTGTTTTTTATCCTCAACCGCAGTCAGAGCCAAAAGGTAGTAAAAAATTAATTTTTCTGATTGTTTTTTTAGGTATAGTTTTTGCGTTATTAGTTGTCTATTTAGGTTATCGATTTATGGATAGGAATGGATTTTTAAACCGAGCTGATAAAGTGACTGAAACGATACAAGCTGATCATATTGAAATGAGAAACACTGAAGAATTTAAAGCAGTAATAAAAGAAAGTGAAAGTGAATTAGAGACAACGGAAGAAAATTTTGAAACAACAGAAGAGAGATCAGATAATACGAGCGAAACAAACTATGAATCAGAAAGTGCAGATGACAATCTAGCTCCGGAAGAAAAAGAAAAGACAGAGGTTTTGGAATCAGAAACAGAATTGATTACCGAGGAGAGCGTTCCAGTTGTCGTCGAAAGTATTAAACATGAATATATTAGAAATGTTGATGCATCTTCTTATTTAGATGAAAGTGCACAATTAGATATTATTCACTACCCTATACGTGCAATAGATGGTAATTTAGATACTGGCTGGGTTGAAGGCGTTCCAGGTCAAGGTTATGGAGAATCTATTACTATCAATTTTATTGGTGAATATCGGGTGACAGGTATGAAGATACATGCTGGTTACCAGACAAATAATGATTTATATTACAAAAATTCTAGACCAAAAGAAATAAAGATCATATTTTCAGATGGATCAAGTGAAAACTTTACATTAGATGATATTTTTGGCGCTCAGGATATTGTGTTTGCAAATCCTGTTGTGACAAATCATCTTACCTTGGAAATTGTTTCTGTATATCCAGGTAGTAAGTTTAAAGATACAGCTATTATGGAAATCTCTTTGTACTAAATAGTAGATTAGAATGAAATCAATTTAAACTAAAAGATTTTTAAAAAATCGAATATATCTGTATCATAGATTAGAATAACTAGAAAATATCAACGGAAGTGGAGATTACATTTTTGAAACAGGAAAAATCTAAGGTTATTAAAAAGTTTGACAAGATCAATCCCTCTCAATTGTTACTAGCCATTGTTATTTTTTATTGGATGAGTCTTTATACATACCCTTCCTTACTAACTCCTTATCTTAGTGAAATAGGAGCCACATTAACTCAAGCAGGTCTGATCGTTGGATCATATGGCTTTACTCAAATGATTTTACGTTTTCCTCTTGGTGTGTATGCAGATCATATAGGTAAAAAGAAAATTT
>JAAYRJ010000113.1 GCA_012518845.1 Clostridiaceae bacterium | reverse complement strand
GGTTAGCGTGTATTCTTTGTCCAATATTAGAGTCGAACATCATTAAAGACGCTGATGGTTTAAGTCTACCACAGCCAATTCGAACTGCTAAGTTGTCTCGGACCTCACCAGGAATTAGCTTTGCATCAGGTCTCTGAGTGGCTATAACAAGGTGTACACCAGATGCACGACCTAATCGAGCAATAGAACCAATTATCATTACAGCTTCTCCCTTGAGTTCATCGGCCTCCTTAGCTTCATCTGTATTGTGAGTAGGCACGCCCATTTCTCCAATGAGAAACTGTTTCTCAGGCGAGTCTACAGATATACAGTAAAGTGTATCAGTAGACTCAGTTTCCTCTATCTCGTCTACAGTGAACCATTCTTCGTCTAAATCATTGAATTTTTCAATAGATATTGTTTTATTCATACTTATCATTCTCCTGTTCTACATTTAAAGTCCATTTCCTATATCCACAGTCATATACAGGAAGAAAGCCATAACTTTCAACAATTTCTCTATTAGATGGGAGATGTTCACCTATACCTACTGGTTCATAGTTAGGGAAATTTTTGAGTAATCTATCAGCACCTTGTCTTACTAATGAAAGATGTTTGATGTGTTTTTCATGTTCAATATTATAATAGTTTAGAGTAGGTCGAGATTCCTCTGTCAACTCAAAGCCAATTTTGTTATAAACATTTCCATGCCCTAAATCACAATCACTGAAAGTATAGATTGTTTTTACATCAGGGTTGTTTTTGATGTAATTACTCAGAAGTTTAGATGGACCTCCAGGAACAACTATTCCAGGTTTAAATACCATTCTCTTTAGTTCTACAATATTGTTTTCTTTTTTGCTGTCCTCCCACAAAGCAATTCCAACAACTTCACTTTCAAACTCAAGAACACTTACTTTGTTTTTTCTTTTAAGGTTTGACGGCAAGCTTAGTATGTGCCAATTACTCAGCATATTGAATATATCATTACTTACTGTCTCATACTCAAAGTATTCTGTTTTCCTCCCATATATTCTTTCATTTGCTCCCATGAGTTTTATTTCTATCATTTCTAAAACCTTGTCCCAATCATGCCAATCAAATATAGTAATTAGTTCTATTCCTTTTTCTTGACAACCTAAAAATTTATTTAAATGGTATGTTGATGACACCCCCTCACCTTTATTGCCCCAGCCAACTTTAGAATTGTGAGTGTATGTCGGAGATATTTCTACTGCTAAACTATGATTTGGAAAATAGAAGTCTAATTCTTTTCCTTCTAATATTGTTCTATCATTTCTAATGTATTTTACATGGCTGAGCTTTTCATTGTTTTTTAAAAATCTATCAAAGTCTTCTTCTCTTACTGAGTTTACATATAAATCATCAAATAAATCTTGCATTCCTAAGTCTATAATTCTTTTTCTTATTCTTCGTCTTGGCAAATTAAAATACTCTGCTATTTCAGAAATTGAAAGAGATGTTTTCATAAGAAAGTTTTCTAAGTTTAAATAATCTTCATAGTTTGTAATTCCTTTGTGAGAGAAATTATTTACACCATGTCTTTCCATAATCATTGATTTGTATTTTTTTATTCCCACTTCACTTTGCATGAAGTGTGGGCTTCCATATCTTTTTATATTTGTTTTTCTTATTTTGTCCTGTACTTCTTTTGCCTTTGCAGGGTTATCTACACCAAATTTTTCCATATAAGACTTCTTCATTTTTTCTTTTACTTCTTCAGCTTGAGTTGTCCAAGGAACACCATATTTATTTAAGTTATGTTGTTTTATTTTCTCTTGAATCTCTTTACTTCCAAAAGGGTTTGAAGCACCATATCTATTCATGTTTGTTTCTTCAGCTTTAAGTCTTGATTCTTCATTATGCCATCTAGGAGTTTCCGTTCCATATCTTTCTATATTAGTTTCTTTTATTTTGTTTTTTACTTTTTCTGATTGAAACGCATATTCTACACCATATTTTTCAAGAGTAGTCTTTTTCATTTTTTCTTGTATTTCTTTAAGTTGAGTAGTGTTTTCTACTCCATATTTCTCCATGTTGACATGCTTTGTGAGAATATCTCTGCATGTGTAATCTCCACAAGTATATAAAAGCTGACCTTTTTTCGGCTTTTTTAACATGAATTCTTTTTTGCACCCAAAGCAAGTCATTTCATGAGGCCTTTTGCAAAATATCTGCTTTTCTCTATTAGTATTAAATTCTTTTTCACATAAAGGGCATATCTTAACAAACATCTTATCACTCCTTTTTGTTATTATACCATTTATAAGTTTTGATAAATCACAACAAAGAAGACATTAGCTACCTAAGCCAACATCTCCTCAAAGTCGTAACAATATTAATTATTAATAATTAGTCTTTATATTCCCCGTAAGAGAAAGCCGGAAAGCTTTCATATCAGACTTTTTTATTCTTTTATTCAAATTTTCTTCATAGTTTTCATATTCTATAGGTAGAATGTATCCGCCGACTCGGACAAACTTGCCAG
>JAAYRJ010000112.1 GCA_012518845.1 Clostridiaceae bacterium | reverse complement strand
AATAATTTTGTTTGATTTTTCATAATTCCTCCTAAAACTGGACAATGTCACGTTTAGTTCCTCTATGAATAATGGCAGTTAAGATAAAGGAAAATAAAAAGACAACTACACCGATGGCTAAGCCATAACCAAAGCTCGAGTTGGTATATGCTTGTTCATACTGATAATTTAACAAGGTCATACTTGCCCCATCTGGACCTCCACCTGTTAAAGCTTTAACAATTTGGAAAGCAATATTTATGTTTGAAATAACATAAAATGTTAAGGTTGTTCTAACTGTTTCCCAAGAAAGAGGTAAGGTTATATCAAAAAATTGCCTTATTTTGCTTGCACCATCGAGACTCGCAGCTTCATAAAGCTGTTCTGGAATTTGTGACATAGTTGACATATACATAACCATATAATAACCAACTGCTTGCCAAATCATGGCAAATGCAATCGAATAGACAACCAATTTTCGATCTCCTAAGAATGGAATATTTTGCCAAGTTTCTGGATTAAATAATCTACCTAGCCCATTAATTAAACCTGTATCCATGCCAAAGATAGCAGCAAAAATTGAGGCAACAACGGCAATTGAAAGAATATTTGGTATATAAAGTATTGTCCTAGCAAAATTTTGTCCTTTCAAATTTTCTCTAGTTAAAACAGCAGCTAAAAATATTGCCATAAACATTGTTACAATGGTCACGATAACAATGAGAAAAATTGTATTTTGAAAAGCACGAATGAAAGTTTCATCTTCTAGCAATAAGCGAAAATTATTTAATCCAACAAATGTCTTTTTGCCTGATAGACCACCAGTCTTATACAAACTTTCAACGAATACACTTATCGTTGGATACACCATAAAGATAGTATAAAAGAGGATTGCTGGAAGTAAGCCGCTTATAATAAATCTGGTTCTAGATTTATTCTTCTTCATGTTTTACCTCACAATCATGCGATAAAAAAAGAGGTAGCTAGTTGCTACCCCTATGTTTTAATAAGTTTGATCATTCCATTGCTTCGCTAATTTTTGTAGCAGCGTCAACAACAGATGCTTGCCATTCTTCAACTGTTTCTTCTCCACTTGCAACTGAGTTAATCGAGTCAAATAACTCTGCTTGGAAATCCACACCTTCTACAGCAGGAGCTGCTGCAAAGCCACCCATAGCAGCTTTTACACCGTCATTGTAGATAGAGTAGAATAATTTATTATCTTCATCAGTAATAAACTCCTCAACACCTAACACAGGTTGAACTGCTGGACTAGGTACTTCTTCACCTTCTTCATTAACTATTGTATTGTTGACAAATAACTCGACAGCTTCATCTGAATATAAATAGGATATGAAAGCTTTTGCTAATTCGGGTTCAGCTGCATCTGCTGGAATAAAGGCTTGTTCTAACCATGAGAAAGCATAACGATCGCCACCATCTTCCATAGCTGGCAGAGCCATGAAGCCCCATTCAAATCCATCTGCAGCTTTGGCATCAGCCATTTCGCCAATTATCCATGTACCATTTGGCATGAAGAGTGCTTTATTTTGCATTACTGCTAATTGATTATTTGTAAATAATTCGTTATTTGCTTGTGAAACTGTATTTGGCTCAACATATTCTAAAATACTGCCAATAGTTTCAAAAATTGGAGTAGCTTCATTAGCCCAAGCATCTGGATCAAAATTCATTAATTTATCGAATAATTCTGTACCACCAACTTCGTGCATTAATGCAAATGAGAAAGTATCAAAATAACCTGTCGTAGGATATGTGAATAATGCAATATCATCTTCTGCAGCTTGTTCACCTAATGCAATAAATTCATCCATTGTCGTTGGCAATTCATAATCGCCACCACCTTCAGTAAATAAGGCTTTGTTATACCATAAACCGGTAGGAGAATAGAATAAAGGTGCTAAATAGGTTTTGCCATCGCCATAAGGATTGGTTAAAGATGTATCAACAGCACCAGCGATTAATTTATCTTTTAGAATAATATCTTCACCAAATACTTCACTTTCAAAAACGTCTGTGAGATCAAGTAGCATATCTTCTTTAATCATTGTCTCTGTTAGTGCACCTTCTTGCCCTAATGAGTTATAAAGAACATCAGGTGGACTTCCTGCTTGAATTTCTGGACGAGCAACATCATAAATATTCTTTTCGAATTTAGCTTCAACGGTTGCACCAGTTGCTTCTTCAAATGCTGCAATTACGTCAAGCCAGCCTTTTGTTCCATAACCGCCATCGAGACCGTAAACACGTAAGGTTTTGCCTGCAAAATCTCCTTCTGCTGCCGGCTCTTCTTCGGCTTCTTCGTCTGTGTCAGCTTCCTCTTCATCAGCTTCATCAGCAGCTGGTTCTTCTGCTGGTTCTTCGGCTGCAGGTTCATCAGCTGTTTCTGGTTCATCGCTACCACCACACGCTACTAAACTAAATGCTAGAACCAAAACAAGGATTAAAGAAATCAATTTTTTCCAATTTTTCATACTTTTTCCTTTCTTTCTCCATTTCAAGCACTCACTTGAAAATTTTTCTGTCACCAAATATTTAAGATTTTATACTTTAGTGAATAATTAACTTAAAATTTGGGTATGCCTAGTTTAACATTTTACATAATCATAATAATCAGGAAAAAATAATTTGTTTTAGCTATCTTGCTGTTTTAAATTGACTAAACTAGGCTATATTTGTATAATCTTGCTATGTTCTGTATATGTTTTATTAAAATTTTTCAAAATAATGAATCGAGATATAGACATGTCAAATCTCACTGAACAAAAAAGTGATCTTATTAACGAAGATTTGTTCGCCACTAGTACGGCTAATGATCCAGAATTATTGTACATTAGATCATACGATCAGGATGATGAATGGTTTTCTGTTTTTCATTCTCATCCCTTTGTCGAAATTTTTTATGTTGTGGATGGTAAGGGCGAGTTTGTTACCGAGGAAAAAACAATTATTGTCGAGAAGAATGACATTATTATCATCAATTCTGATCTACAACATACAGAACGTTTAATTGAAGGCGAAAACTTTACTTATGTTGTACTAGGCATTTCAAATTTT
>JAAYRJ010000111.1 GCA_012518845.1 Clostridiaceae bacterium | reverse complement strand
TTAGATTACTATTCACGTACAGTATTTGAGTTTGTTTCTGAAAATGTTGGCACCCAAGGTACAATTTGTGGGGGTGGTCGCTACGATGGATTGGTTGAAGAGTTAGGTGGCCCACAAACTCCGGCAGTAGGCTTTGCTTTAGGTGTTGAAAGATTACTACTTGAGATGGAGAGCCAAAATATAAAGTTTCCTGAAGAGTCTCCAGTTGATCTATATATTCTTTCTTTTCCAGATACAATTTCAAAAGTTGCTAGTCTTTCTCATAAATTACGAGCTCAAGATATTACAGTAGAATATGATTTAATGAATCGTAGTTTTAAAGCACAAATGAAACATGCAAATCGTGTCAAGGCTAAATATTTGATCGTGCTGGGAGCAGATGAAATAAATTCTGGTAGAGCTCAATTAAAACGAATGGTAGATGGATTGGAAAAAGAAATAGAACTAGCTTCGCTTGCGGGCGAATTACTTAATAAATAATATAGTTAATCTAAATAAGGTAAGAGGTATCAAAAAATGAATTCAATAAAAGGCTTAAAGCGTAGTTGCTTAGTTGCAGAATTTACACCAGAACAAGAAGGTTCGGAGCTAACTTTAATGGGGTGGTGTCATCGCCAAAGAGATATAGGTAATTTAATATTTATTACTTTGCGGGATAGAAGTGGAGAATTGCAGTTAGTAATTGACGATGCTAGTCCACAAGAAACTCTTAACCTCGCTAGTAAGGTAAGAAGTGAATTTGTACTTGCAGCTAGAGGGACATTACGTAAAAGGGAATCTGTAAATCATGATATGCCTACAGGTGAATGGGAACTGCATGTACAGGAATTACGTATTTTATCAAAAGCAAAAACTCCACCTTTTTATATAGAGAAAGATACTGATACTGCTGAGGCCTTGCGATTAGAACATCGCTATTTAGATTTGCGTCGTCCTGATTTGCAAAGCAACATTATTAAGAGGCATAAAATTGCAAAATTGACCCGTGATTTTTTTGACAAAGAAGGTTTTTTAGAAATAGAAACTCCGATGCTTATAAAGAGCACACCCGAGGGAGCACGTGATTACCTAGTGCCTTCAAGAGTTTTTCCAGGTAAGTTTTTTGCTTTACCACAGTCACCACAATTGTTTAAGCAACTGCTGATGTTGAGTGGTTATGATCGCTATATGCAAATTGCACGTTGCTTTAGGGATGAAGATTTACGTGCAGATAGACAACCTGAGTTTACCCAAATTGATATTGAGATGTCATTTGTTGAGTCCGAAGATATTATTAATTTGATTGAAAACTTTCTAGCTTTTTTATGGAAAAATGTCGAAGATTATGATATCACTTTACCAATTCCAAGATTAACTTATCAAGAAGCTATTGAGCGTTACGGTTTAGATAATCCTGATACTAGATTTGGGATGGAGTTGCAAGATGTCTCCGACTTAGCTAGCAAAACAGAGTTTAGAGTTTTTAGTGGAGCCGTTGATGCTGGAGGATCTGTAAAGTTAATTGTTGTACCAAATGGTTCAAAAATGACAAGACGAGAAATAGATAGTTTGACTGATTATGTTAAAGATTATCGTGCAAAGGGGTTAGCTTGGCTTGCTGTAGAAGAAAAAGTGCGTGGATCTTTCGTGAAATTTGTCGATGAAGCTTTTATTGAAAGTGTTATTGAGCGTGTAGAGGCTAAAATGGGCGATTTGCTCTTATTTGTAGCAGATCAAGATTCAGTAGTAAATGATTCATTAGGTCACTTACGGGAAGAAGTTGCGAAAAGATTAGATTTAATTGATGAAAGTTTATGGAATTTTGTTTGGATAACTGAATTTCCAATGTTTGATTATGATGAAGAAGCCGATCGCTATGTAGCAGTTCATCATCCTTTTACAGCCCCGGTTGATGAAGATTTGGCTTTGCTTGATTCAGACCCGTTGAGTTGCCGTGCAAAAGCCTATGATATTGTTTTGAATGGTAGTGAAATAGGTGGCGGTAGTATTCGTATTCATGATGAAAAATTGCAAAGCAAGATCTTTTCTTTGCTTGGCATGTCAGAGGAAGAAGCACATAATAGATTTGGTTTTTTACTAGAAGCCTTTGAATATGGCGTTCCACCACATGGTGGTCTAGCTTTTGGTTTAGATCGTTTAGTAATGCTACTTACAAATAGTAAGAGCATACGTGATGTTATCGCTTTTCCAAAAGTACAAAATTCTTCAGATCTCATGACCAAAGCTCCTACAAATGTTGGAGAAGATCAACTAAAAGAATTAGGCTTGGGAATTAAATTAACAAAATGACAAAAAAGATTTCAGCGCTGAATGAAGAGAAAAATTATAATGAGAGTTCAGACAAAATTCTGATTCTATTAGAATGGCTAAGAACATTTTTGTTTGTAATTCTGATTGGTCTTTTCCTAACAGTTTTTGTAATTCAAAGAAATATTATTCAAGGTCCCTCAATGGAACCAACATTATATAATAAAGATCAAATTTTCGTTGAAAAGATAAGTAAGTATTTTTCAATTGAGCGCGGTGATATAATCACTTTAAGTGATTCCGAGACAGCTAATCAAGAAACTCTACTGATAAAACGAGTTATAGGTCTTCCTGGTGAGAATATAAAAATAGAATCAGGTCAAGTTTACATTAATGATGAATTGTTAAGAGAAACGTATTTAGCGGACGGTGTAAAAACTTATACAGACGAAACTTTAGATATAAGCGAAATAACGCTTGCTGAGAATGAATATTTCGTGTTAGGTGATAATAGACCTGTAAGTAAAGATAGTCGGAGAATCGGCCCAATCAACAAAAATCAAATAATAGGAAAATTGCTGATAAAATTTTATCCTTTTAATGAAATTGGGGTTCCAAAATAAAAAACGTATTCAAGATAATTAGCATATAGATTTACAACGGAGGAAATATGCCAGGTATTCCACA
>JAAYRJ010000110.1 GCA_012518845.1 Clostridiaceae bacterium | reverse complement strand
AGAATATCAATATGGATTTAATTTTAGGCTTACCCCAAGAAGAAAAGCAAGATTTTTTAGATTCACTAGAGAAAATATTAGAATTAAAGCCACAAGGTATAACTGTACATACAATGGCTTTGAAACGCTCGGCTTTCCTAGAGCAAAAATATAATCAGAAATATCTCGACTTGCGCTTTCCAGATCAAGATTTAGCTCAAGCTTTTTCAAAAGCAATTCACTTATTAAAAGAAAATCAATATTTTCCATATTATCTTTATCGGCAAAAAAATGTACGTGGAGGTCTTGAAAATATAGGCTTTGCCAAAAAAGGATTTGCTTGCAACTATAATGTGGGTATGATGAGTGATCAAGTTTCTGTAATTGGCTTGGGAAGTGGTTCTACCACAAAAATAGTTAAAGGCGATTTGGTTGAGAGGAATTATAACCCCAAAGATATTTTAATTTATTCTGAAAGAATAACTGAATTAATTGATAAGAAAATTGATTTCCTCTCAAAATTTAATTTATGATTGCGATTGTTTTCCATTCTCTTTTAGACCTAATTGCAAGCTAGAATCACCAATATCTTGATTTATTTGATTTACTAATTGCTGAATTTTATCAGCTTGTTCTTGTTTGTTTTTTGCTTCTTTCCAAGAATTTTGCTGAGCAGGGTTCTGCCATTCTAACATCGAAATTTGCCTATAAGCAGTAGCAGTATCCTGTAAATTGGTTGCAGTGACTGCCAACAGACGAATGGGGGTTTTCTCATCCCAAAGCTCTGTCATTAATTTGAGAGCAGTTTGATAAATTTCAATAAATTCTTCAACAGGATTAAAAAGAGTCATTTGCCTTGAACGTACCTGAAAGTCAAAGGTTTTTAATTGTACCTGGATTACACTAGCAGTTTTGGCAGCAGTTTGTAATCTTTGACTTACCTCTGCTGACAAATCTTTTAATCCTTTTTTGATTTCTGGCCAAGTAGTTAAATCTTTTTCAAAAGTTGTGCCATTACCAATTGATTTTGCCTCTTCTACTTCGGTGAATTTTGGTACCTTTGCATCGTCCAAACCTCTGGCATAGATACTCAACGTTTTCCCCTGTTTACCTAGAAGTTGTTCCAAAAAACTAGGCTCTAATCTTGCCAAATCTCCAATTGTATTAATATTTAAATTTCTTAATTTTTTCTCGGTAACTTTGCCGACGTAGATTAATCTATTAATTGGTAATGTCCAAACTTTATCTTTGATTTCATGTTTGGCAATTACTGTTGTCGCATCAGGTTTCTTTAGGTCACTTCCTAATTTAGCAAAAACTTTATTGTAAGACACACCGATTGAAATAGTAATTCCAATTTCCGTTTTGATTTTTTCTCTAATCTGATCGGCAAGCTCTTTGGGCGAATTAGCAAAATTAAACCAAGTTTGACTAACATCAATAAAACTCTCATCAATACTAAATGGTTCAACATGTTCAGAATAATTTAAGTAGAGTTGATTAATTTTTGTGGAATATTCTTTATAAAGATCATGATGAGGTTTGACAGTTACCAAGTTTGGACATTTACGTTTGGCCTCATTAATAGTTTCTGCTGTTAGAACACCAGCTTGCTTTGCTATTTCATTTTTGGCCAGAATAATCCCATGTCTGTTTTCAGGATTACCTGCGACAGCCATAGGAACATTTTTTAAAGAAGGATTTAGCAAACACTCTATTGAAGCATAATAGCCATTACAATCACAATGAAAAATAACTCTATCCATGACCATATTGTACTTAAACTTGCCACAGATGACTAGTTTCTCTAAAAGAGGATTTTATAAGCACTGTAAAGAATTAATAATCCCATGATAATGCGAATAACTGTTTCATGTTCGGCAAAGAGTTTTTGAAAAAACACACCAAAAAGACTCCACAAAATATTGCCAAGCATGGCAATAAAAGCCAAAACAAAAGAAAAGAATACAAGCTCTTTGCTTTCAGAAAAGTAAGGTAAGATAAAACCAGAAATAGCAGTAATCCCATATAAATAAATTTTGGGATTTACAAATTGAAAGAAAAAACCTTTGCGAAAAAGATTATCTACCTCTACATCTTGATCCAGATCCGAACGAGAAACAACAGTTGTCCAAGCAAGATATAAAAGATAGACAACACCAAAAATCCGTAAAAATGTTAAAACAGAGGGAAGCAGACTTTCAATTTTTTGCATGAAAAATGAAACAAAAAGCATCACAATCGAAAAACCAGAAAAGACACCCAAAATAAAAGGAATCGTTCGCCTAAATCCAATTAATCTTGCATAATTCATCGACAAGATCGGATTTGGCCCTGGCGTAAAAGTAGTTGAAACACAAAAAATAATAAAAGTTGACCATTCAAACATAAATTTCTCCTTGTTTTCCTAATATATCGTGTATCCTAAATAGATTGTACTGAATTTTTAAAATATTAAAATAATGATACAAAAAATGTTAAAATAGACAGAGTTGTTAATCATCATTACATGATTCTAGATGTGATGAAATCAAGTTAGGTAAGGTGTTTTTATGAGAGGCAATGTGAAAGAATTTGATTTGATAAGTTTAGGTGAGGTATTAATCGATTTTATTCCTACTGGCAGACCAAATGAACTTACTATTAATTTTGGAGGAGCACCAGCAAATGTCGCTGTTGCAGTAGCTAGGAATGGTCTTAAATCGGGCTTTTGTGGCATGGTTGGTAATGATGATTTTGGGAATCTTATTGCTACAACCTTTGAAGAAGAAAATGTAGACTTTCTTTGTGATGAGTTTACCGAGGAAGCAATTACAACTTTAGCCTTTGTTCAACTAGATGAACATGGTGATCGTAGTTTTACTTTTGCTAGAAAACCTGGAGCTGATATGTTTTTAGATCATGAGCAAATTCCACCCGAACAAATTGCCAATACCAAAATGTTGAATGCAGGCACACTTTCTATGACTGGTGGCAAATCTAAGGACACAACAATTTATGCTCTTAAAGAAGCAGCACGGCAAAACAAAATTGTTACGATGGACCTTAATTATCGTCCACCTTTATGGGATTATGATATGGATGCTTGTGCGGATGTATTCCATAGCGTTTTACCATATGTTGACTTATTAAAAATTTCGGACGAGGAAGCGCCGATGCTTCGCATGAGTGTAAAAGAAGTTATGAAAAAATATGATTTAACTGCAGTGATCGAGACTTTAGGAGCAGATGGATCCAGAGTATACTTCCAAGATGATATTATAGAACAGCCTGGGATCAAAGCCGATGTAAAAGACACGACCGGAGCAGGCGACGCGTTTTGGGGAGCCTTTTTATCTGAAATATTAAGAACAGGTAAAGAAGATGTCCAAGACCTATCGTATGCTGATTTTTCTAATGCAATCAAGATGGGAGCTATTTCTGGTTATTATTGTGTTCAGCAAAAAGGTGCAATAGAATCTTTGCCAACTTATGAGGAAATAATTCAGGCAAAAAAGGAATTAAAAATATAATAAGAGCTCCTTGATAAGGCAGAAGACACAAGTTTATACATTCATTTGTCTTTTTCAAATAGAAACACTATGATAAACAAGTTAACAAATTTTAACTTTATTTACTAGGAGATTATATTGTGGAAAAGAAAAATATTTATAAATTCCCCTTGTATGAGACGAGGCAAATCACAGATCTACGTGATATGTTGAGGGGTAGCGTAGAGCTATATTCAGATAAAACAGCGTTCTTGACCAAACCCAAAAAAGGTGAACCATATGTTCCTATAACTTATAAACAATATGGAGCACATGTTGATGCTTTTGGTAGTAAATTGTTTGAAATGGGTATTACTGCAGACAGAAGGGTGGCAATAGTCGCAGAAACAAGATATGAATGGTATATCAGCTATTTAGCAACTGTAAATGGTGCAGCGATCATTGTGCCACTAGATAAAGAGTTGCCTGCTGCTGAGATTAATCTCATGCTGAAACGTGCTGATTGTGATGTTGTAATCTACTCTCCGTCCTTAAGAGATAAAGTTTTAGAAGCGGCGGAAGGTGTTGAGAGCCTCAAGTTTTTTATTCTGATGGATTATTATAAAAATGAAGTTGAACCTTTTACTGTCCAAGCAAGTAAAGACAACTTACCTCAAGAATATTCCTTTAGGTATTTATTGGCTGAGGGTCAAGAACTCTTAGATAGTGGTTATCGTGATTTTTTAGATTGCCAAATTGATCCAAATGAAATGCGAATATTGTTGTTTACTTCTGGTACAACCGCCAGATCCAAAGCAGTTATGCATTCTCACCATACAATTTCAACTAATTTAATAGCTATGACGGAAATGATCCATATTGAAGACGAAACTGCATTATCAGTCTTGCCATTACACCATACTTATGAGTGTACATGTGGTTTTTTATGCCAAATTTATAAAGGCAGTACCATAGCTGAGGCGGAGGGACTAAGATATATTGTAGATAACTTAAAAGAGAGTAAAACTACACTATTATTAGCTGTACCCCTAATTTTTGAAGCTTTCCATAAGCGTATCTGGCGCACAATTGATAAACAAGGTAAAAGAAAAACTGTAGAATTTGCTCTTAAATTTACTAGAGCGTTATCTAAAGTAGGTATTGATTTAAGAAAAACATTTTTTAAAGATATACATGCTGCTTTAGGCGGTCACTTGCGTTTACTTATTGCAGGTGGTGCTGCTATTGATCCCAAAGTTTTAGAAGATTTTACTGACTTTGGTTTCATTGCAGTCCAAGGTTATGGCTTAACAGAATGTGGACCTATTTTAGCCTTGAATCGTGACAAGTATTTCCAACATAAATCAGCTGGTTTACCACTACCTAGAACCGAAGCAGAAGTTGTTGATCCAGATAAAAATGGAATTGGTGAATTTCGTTCGCGAGGCGACAATGTAATGCTTGGTTATTATGGTGATCCAGAATTGACAGCTGAAGCATTACAAGATGGTTGGTTCTATACAGGTGATTTTGGCTATATTGATCAAGCTGGATTTTTGGTTATAACAGGTAGAAAGAAAAATGTTATTGTCACCAAAAATGGTGAAAATGTTTTTCCAGAAGAGATAGAAGCCATAATTAATCGCTACGATGTAGTAGCAGAATCTGTTGTCAGCAGTGTTGATGGTAGACAAGGTGACATGGATATAGTGATCGAAATCTATCCTGATTCTGAGGCTTTACAAGAACATTTTGGCCATAAGGATTATACTGATGAAGAAGTGCTTAACTTAATGAAAAATCTGGTCAAAGAATTTAATGATACACAGCCTCTCTACAAGCGTATTAAAAATGTTTCCCTCAGGGACGAGCCATTTGAAAAGAATACTTCAAAGAAAATTATTAGAAAATATAATTAATAACCACAAACTTTATAACAAATAATTTATTTTAACTGAACAAAATGCAATTATCTAAGAGCTCAGCACTTAAGTAATTGCATTCTTGCTTTATTCAACTTATAATGACAAGGAAATTTAATATTAAATGCTTTGACAGGAACAGTAAGTCAAATGTAAAGAGATTAAAGCGAGTAGAAGTTGGTGTGAGTTCTATATTTCAGTTTGACCTAAGATCATCCTCGAGCAGTGATTCTGAACTTATGGTACTTAAATAGAAATAATTTAAGATAAAAACCATAATATTAAGAAGAACCGACCTGCCGATTGGCAGGACTTCGTTATGTAATTAAGATAAGTTAATTTTTATCTTATGGATTTGATTAGCTTATGAAAACGGGTGGTACCGTGCAATTTGTAAATTTGCGCCCCGCGTAGGAGGCGCTTTTTTTTGTGGAAATAAATTTCATGAAGAATAAAGAAAATAACAGGATCTAAATTAAGGGAGAGAATATGTACAAAAAAGTTGATAGCTCTTTAGACTTCGTACAAAGAGAAAAAGATATTGTCGGTTTTTGGCAAGAACAAGATATTTTTAATAAGCAGACAGAACTACGTAAAGACGGTCCCACATATGTTTTTTATGATGGACCTCCAACTGCAAATGGTGAACCACATATAGGTCATGTTTTAACTAGAGTTATAAAAGACATTATTCCACGTTATCACATAATGAAAGGTTCCAATGTTTATCGTAAAGCAGGCTGGGATACTCATGGCTTGCCAGTTGAACTTGAAGTAGAAAAAATGCTTGGCATCAATGGAAAAGAAGAAATTGAAGCCTATGGGGTAGAACCTTTTATTCAAAAATGTAAAGAAAGTGTTTGGAAATATACAGCTGAATGGGAGGAAATGTCTGATCGGATTGCTTTTTGGGCAGATATGGAAGACCCATATATCACCTACGAAAATGATTATATCGAGTCTATATGGTGGTCACTACGTCAAATCTGGGATAAAGATTTAATTTATGAAGGTCATAAAGTTGTTCCTTATTGTCCCAGATGTGGCACTGCTTTATCCAGTCATGAAGTCGCCCAAGGTTATCAGGATGT
>JAAYRJ010000109.1 GCA_012518845.1 Clostridiaceae bacterium | reverse complement strand
ATTTCTAAGCGTTCAATTAAATGCAAAATTGGTTTGACTGTTTCAATTAAGTCTGCCATAGCCTTTTTATTATCTGTATAGCCAGGAACCATGACATGTCTAATCCAAATTTGACCAGTGAAACCATAATTTTCTAGATTGTTGATAAATTCTAATAATGGTTTCTGACTAACAAAGCACATCTCTTGATGATCTTCTTCATTGAAAGCTTTAATGTCGAGCAAGATTGTGTCGACATAAGGGAAGATTTGAGGATAATATTTTTTCTGTCCATAACCTGAGGTATCTACGCAAGTGTTAAAATCATTTTCTTTGAGCAATTTTAAACTCTCGCTTAAAAATTCTCCCTGAACTAAAGGTTCTCCACCTGAAAATGTAATGCCTCCATCTTCACCTTGATAAGGTTTATAGCGTTTGGCAAATTGCAAAATTTCAGTAGGAGTAATTTCTTTTCCTACATTTAGTTCCTGTGTATCTGGATTATGACAATAACGACAACGGAGGGGACAACCCTGTAAGAAAAATATTGTTCTAATACCTGGACCATCAACCAAGCCCATTGTTTCCATTGAATGCAAATAACCTTTTATATCTTCCATATCTGGCTCCGTTCATTCTGATTATAGATATTTTTATTTCTAATAATTGTATTTTAGCAGAAAAGAAAAAGTGCAGAAAATTTTCTGCACTTTTGATTGTTGGGTTAATAACTACGATTATAACGCTTCGTGGAATGTACGCGCAATAATATCTTCTTGATGTTCACGGTCTAATTGATTAAATCTTACCGCATAGCCTGAAACTCGAATAGTTAAGTTAGGATATTTTTCTGGATTGTTCATAGCATCAATTAAGAGTGCACGATCAAGTACATTCACGTTGATATGGAAAGCATTTTGTCTGAAATAACCATCTAAAATGTTAACCAAGTTGCTTACTCGTTCAGGTTCATTTTTTCCGATCGAATCTGGCACAATTGAGAATGTATTAGAGATACCATCTTGACAAACACATTCATATGGCAACTTTGCCACAGAGTTAAGTGATGCTAAAGCACCAGATTTGTCTCTACCATGCATAGGATTAGCACCAGGAGCAAAAGGTTCGCCTTTCTTTCTACCATCCGGTGTAGCACCAGTCTTTTTACCATATGTAACATTAGAAGTGATGGTGAGTAGGGATAGTGTATGTTCTGAATCCCGATAAGTTGGTGTTTCTCTTAAAGCATTCATGAAATATTCTGACACTTGAACTGCTATTTGATCAACGCGCTCGTCGTCATTACCAAATTGTGGGTATTCACCAGTTGTTTCAAAATCAACTGCGATACCATTTTCGTCACGAATTGGTTTTACTTCTGCATATTTGATTGCAGATAATGAATCGGCAACAATCGAAATACCTGCGACACCAAACGCCATGAATCTGTGCACTTCGGGATCATGTAAAGCCATTTGACCTGCTTCATAAGCATATTTATCATGCATGTAATGAATTGTATTCATTGTATTTACATAGACATTTGCCAATTTATCCATAACTTTTTTGAAGTTTTCTAAAACAACATCGTAAGTCAGTACTTCTTGTGTGTTTTTCTCGATTCCTTCGATAACGGTCATATTTTGACCAGATTTATCTTTTCTGAGCTCATCCATACCACCATTAATTGCATAAAGCAAAGCTTTACCAAGGTTTGCTCTAGCACCAAAATACTGCATTTCTTTACCAACTTGCATGGCAGAGACACAGCAAGCAATTGCATAGTCATCACCATAGATTGGTCGCATTAAATCATCACTTTCATATTGAATAGAAGTTGTCTTGATACTCATTTTTGCACAATAATCTTTAAAACCTTGTGGCAAATCATCTGACCATAAGACGGTCATGTTTGGTTCCGGTGATGTATCTAAATTAATTAATGTATGTAAGAACCGGAAAGCTGTTTTTGTTACTTGGGTTCTACCATCTTCGCTCATACCACCAATACTTTCGGTTACCCAGGTTGGGTCACCAGCAAAAAGTTCATCATATTCTGGTGTTCTTAAATGGCGAACTAAACGTAATTTAATTACAAACTGATCAATTAGCTCTTGTGCAGCTTTTTCATCAATTAAGCCACGTTCCATATCGCGTTTAATATAGATATCTAAGAAAGCAGTATTACGACCAAGACTCATAGCTGCACCGTTATTTTCTTTAACAGCTGCTAAGTAAGCGAAGTATAACCATTGGATTGCTTCTTGAGCATTTTCTGCAGGACGACCAATATCGTAACCATATTTTGCTGCCATTGACTTCATTTCATGCAGAGCTCTAATTTGTTCAGAAAATTCTTCTCTTTTACGGATAAGTTCTTCGGTAGCATTGCCTGTGTAGCTTTCTTTGTCCTTTGTGCGTTCCTCGATTAGGACATCAACACCATATAGAGGGACACGACGATAATCACCAATAATACGGCCACGACCATAAGCATCAGGTAAACCAGTTAATAAACCAACAGTACGTGCTTTTCTTGTTTCTGTAGTGTAGGCATCAAAAACACCATCATTATGTGTTTTTCTAAACTCTGTGAAATGTTCCTCCATCCCAGGAGCCATTTCTAAATCATAAGCAGCAAGAGATGCCTTAACCATTCTAAAACCACCATAAGGATTCATCATTCTTTTTAGTGGTTCGTCAGTTTGGAGTCCTACGATTTTTTCTTTATCTTTTTCAATATATCCAGGTTCAAAATTATCAATACCAGAAAAACGAGTTAAATCAACAGATACAGTTTTTTCTCTAACTTCTTTTTGAATCATATCATTGACTTTGTTCCACAAATAATTTGTGTCTTCTGTCGGTTCCTCTAAAAAAGAATCGTTGCCTGTGTAAGGTGTGTAGTTCTTTTGAATAAAATCTCTGGTGTTTATTTCATTAGCCCAATCACCAGTGTTAAAATCTTGCCAAGCTTTTTTTGCATTTGGATGTGGTGTAATACTCATATCTTTTTCCTTTCGAAGTTGTTACTTTTTTTATTAACCTAATAATAGGTCATTAAGTGCGATCACGCAGTGATACAAATCACTAATTAAAAAATATTCAAGTTTTTTCTAATATTTGGTTAAAATGTCAATGTTCTTGTTTAAATCTGAAGTATTTTGTAACTTGTATTAAATTAGAATTGAATAAAATATTATTAGAAAAGATTGTGTAGGATAAAAAATGACAAAAATTAAAATGAAAACTCCTTTAGTGGAAATCGATGGCGATGAAATGACCAGAGTTATTTGGCAAATGATCAAAGATGAATTGATCTTACCATTTGTTGATCTTAAATCTGAATATTATGATTTGTCACTTACAGAGCGTGACCGAACTGATGATCAAATTACAGTCGATGCTGCTAATGCATGTAAAAAATATGGAGTTGGTGTAAAGTGTGCAACAATTACATCTAATCTTCAAAGAAAAGAAGAATATAATTTAAAAACTTTACATCCAAGTCCAAATGCAACTATTAGGGGAATATTAGATGGAACAATATTTAGAGCACCAATCATGGTAAATAATATTTCTCCAGCTGTTAAGTCTTGGGAAAAACCTATAACAATTGCTCGTCATGCTTATGGTGATGTCTACAAAAATGCAGAAATGAAAGTTGATGAACCCGGCACAGCTTTTGT
>JAAYRJ010000108.1 GCA_012518845.1 Clostridiaceae bacterium | reverse complement strand
GTTGCATCTTGAGTAATGAAACTGCAATAGGAGCAACGAGTAGAACAAAAAGGAATACCTATATATAGCATTGGTAATTTAGTATTACAATTTTGTAATATTTGATCTTCTGCAATTGCAGTTTCTAGGGCAATCTTAGCTTTTTCTTCAGAAACAAACCAAAATTTCATCAAGCTTTCTTTTGCTAAAGTAAAATTACAATTTTCCGCTTGATAAACACGTAAGGCGATTTGGGTTGGTCTAATACCAGTTAAGGATCCCCATGGATAAGAGATATTTAATAATGAACTTAAAATAAAATACATCTGGCGTTTAAGCTCACGTCTTAAAGCACTTGGCACTACAGTATTTGATATTTTTAAATCAGAAGCTTCAATAAAAGTTTGAACAAAAATTTGTGATTGATCAGCTTGATCACGCATTTGTTCTTTC
Source organism: Clostridiaceae bacterium (assembly GCA_012518845.1). Taxonomy (GTDB): domain Bacteria; phylum Bacillota; class Clostridia; order Saccharofermentanales; family DTU023; genus UBA5436. The sequence goes on along the minus strand of JAAYRJ010000108.1, from coordinate 6,256 downwards.
GTCACTTCCATATTCTGACTTGAAACAATAGTACAATTTATATTTGAAGTTTTAGGCTCTTCAATCTTGATGCTATTTTCTTTAAGACTGATGTCTTGAAAATACAGACGCAGAATATCTAATATTGAATTAAATTCTTGATGATTAATACAAACTACTTTCATAAAAAAACATTCCCATATACCCAAATTAAAAATATTAAGATTGGCTGATGAAGAGCATAAACCCACAAAGAATATTTACCTAGAAAACGAAGCGGATACCAAATTTTTCCGGTAAATCTCTCTTGGCTAATTTTTCCATTAGGATATAAAATTTTACCCAACATTACTCCTATAAAGAAAAAACCTCCCAAAGGAACAACTGGAATATAATCTATCATTGGTGGTACTTTGGGATTACGATAGCCAATCCCAAAAGGCAAAAGTAAAAATGATCCATGTTGAACTAATCTAAATTTTTCAATAACAAACGGGATAACAAAAATTATTAAAAGAGCAAGTATTAATAGAACGATGAATTGTGTATTTTTTGTCGTAAAAATTTTTTCAATTATAAGTGTTACTGCAATACAAAACGCTAAACTATGAATGATTTGCCAAAAAACAAAAAAACTTTTTTGAAATACTATAGATACAGCAACGCTAATCAGCGTAATTCCAAGAGCAATAATAATCATTTTCTTTAAGCGTTTATAATTATTTTTTGAAAATGATTGACTAATACCAGACATCATAAATAGTCCAATTAAAAGCAAAGGATGAATAATTTTTTGAAAAATTGAACTCTCAAAAAATTCAAAAGCATCGTATTGAAAAATGTAGCGCACATCGTACATTAGATGGTGCCAGATCATCAATAGGATGCAGATTCCCCTGATAATGTCAATTTCATTTGCTCTTTTTTTTGGTGGATTAGTTTTTGTTAAATAGCTTTGTGAATTTATATTATTTCCTCTTATATAAAAAATTAAATAAAAAAAACGGCTAAAAATCTCTGATAGAATTTTTAGCCGAAATACTTTTCAAAAATTTTTAGATATGTTTTGTTGCATCAATAACAGATTTGACATGATCTGCTGATTTACGAAGTAGTGCAAGTTCATCATTTGGTAATTGAACTTCTAATACTTGTTCTAAACCATCTCGACCAACTATAGCTGGTACATTTACAACAACATCATGGATTCCATACTGTCCTTCTAAGATACCACCGACTGTACGAATCGTGTTATCATCATGCAGAATACTTTCACAAAGAACATTAGTTGCAATTCCTATACCATAAAAAGTTGCACCTTTACGTTTGATAACTTCTGCACCTGCTGATCTAACTTTGGCTGCCATTTCAACTTTGTCTTCTTCTGTGATTTCTATCCCGGACACTTGACAATATTCATCAAGCGGAAAACCAGCAATTTTGCTAAAACTCCAGGATGGAAATTGAGTCTCACCATGCTCTCCTAAAATGTAAGCATGGATATTTTTTAAATCAATATTAAATTTACGACCCAGTAAAGAACGGAAACGGATACCATCAAGAACAGTTCCAGAACCAACTACTCTACCACTCGGTAAGCCAGTCCATTTGGTAAAGTGATAAGTAAGAACATCAACTGGATTGGCAACAATTAAGATAATTCCACCATCATAGTGACGCATCATTTCATCAGATATTGATTTAGCAATAGCAACATTTTTTGTTGCGAGATCTAGGCGTGTTTCGCCAGGCTTACGACCTGCACCAGCAGTAATAACAATGATATCTGCTCCCTTAATATCGGCATAACTTCCAGCTCTGATATCCATATGATTAAGAAATGGTAAACCATGAACTATATCCATGGCTTCGCCTTCTGCTTTTTCTTTGTCTATGTCAATTATTACTAGCTCACTACAAGTGTTTTGTATTGACATAACGTATGCTAAATTTGCGCCGACATTGCCAGCACCAATGATACAAATTTTCGATCCTATTTTTCCCATGTTAATTCCCCCTAGAATTAATTTTTTTCTCAAAAAAAGGGTATCACTATATTTATTTAGGATACCCTTAAGATTATATCACAAAAAATCTATCTAGGATTATTAATCTGAGCTTGGGCTGCTGCCAGTTTAGCAATTGGCACCCGATAAGGTGAACAAGAAACGTAATCAAATCCCAATTCATGACAGTATTCAACTGCACTTGGATCACCACCATGTTCACCGCAAATACCAAGTGAGATATCAGGCTTACCTAAACGTCCTTCTTCTGCAGAGATTTTCATCAAGCGACCAACACCCTCTAGGTCTAGATTTGCTGTAGGATCATTTTCATAGATACCATTTTCAATATAAACATCCAATATTTTACCAGCATCGTCGCGAGATAACCCATAACTCATTTGAGTCAGGTCATTGGTACCATAACTGAAGAAATCTGCTACTTTGGCTATTTTTTCAGAAGTTAGAGCAGCACGTGGAATTTCGATCATTGTACCAATGTGGTACTCTAAATCTTTGCCACTTTCGGCTATCAATTTATCAGCCACGTTTGAAATAACTTCATGTAAGAATTCAAATTCTTTCACATCGCCAACTAATGGCACCATAATCTCTGGAACAATCTTATTATCAGCATCTGATTTTGCTAAGGCAGCACCAATAATAGCAGCTGTTTGCATTTCTGCTATCTCAGGATAAGAAATTGCAAGACGACAACCTCTATGTCCAAGCATTGGATTTATTTCTTGTAGGGAATTTATTTTTGCTTTTAATCTATCTATATCCATGTCCAGAGCATCAGCTAATTCTTGAATGTCAGCTTCGGCTGTTGGTAGGAACTCATGTAGCGGTGGATCTAATAGACGAATTGTAACTGGTTTACCTTTCATAACTTCGAAAATTGCTTCAAAGTCACTTTGTTGGACTGGTAGAATTTCGGCTAGGGCTTTTCGTCTTTCTTCTTCATTATCTGCAACGATCATTTGACGGAAAGCCAAAATTCGGTCAGCAGCAAAGAACATATGCTCTGTGCGTGTTAAGCCGATACCTTCTGCTCCAAGTCTTAAAGCTATTGTTGAATCTTCGGCTGAATCAGCATTAGTTCTAACTTTAAGAACACGAATTTCATCAACCCATTCCATTACTGTCTGCATATATTCAGATAATTCTGCTTCGACTGTTGGAATTTCACCAGCATAGACATTACCAGTAGAGCCATCAATAGAGATTTTCTCTCCTTCTTTATATGTAACTCCAGCAATTTCCATAGTGCAAGCTTCTTCATCTATTGAAACATCAGAACAACCTGCAACACAGCAAGTACCCATACCTCTAGCAACAACAGCAGCATGTGAAGTCATACCACCACGTACTGTTAAAATACCTGCTGAAGCATGCATGCCTTCAATATCTTCGGCTGAGGTTTCATCACGAACGAGGATAACAGCTTTACCTGTTTCTGCTTCTTCAGTTGCTTTTTGAGCTGTGAAAACCACTTCACCGGTTGCAGCACCAGGAGATGCTGGCAAACCTTTGGCAATTGGGGTTGCAGCTTCTAAGGCTTCTTCATCAAATTGTGGATGCAATAAAGTATTCAATTGATTTGGATCGATCGTAAGGAGAGCTTGTTTTTTGTCTACAATTCCCTCTTCTACCATTTCTACAGCTATTTTAAGAGCAGCTTGAGCTGTACGTTTACCGTTTCTTGTTTGCAGGATAAATAATTTTCCACGCTCAATTGTAAATTCAAGATCTTGCATATCACCATAATGCTTCTCTAACTTATCGCCAATTTCTTTGAATTGATTGTAGAGATCAATATTTTGTTCTTCTAATTGAGAAATAGGAGATGGAGTACGAACACCAGCAACAACGTCTTCACCTTGGGCATTCATCAAATATTCACCATAAAGCTCATTTTTGCCATCGGCTGGATTTCTAGTAAAGGCAACACCTGTACCACAAGAATCATCAATATTTCCATAAACCATTTCTTGGATATTTACAGCAGTTCCCCAAGAAGCAGGAATATTATTCATCCGACGATAATAGATAGCTCTTGGATTATTCCAGGAGCGGAATACAGCCCGAATTGAAAGTAACAATTGTTCGATTGGTTCAGTTGGGAAGTCAGATCCTGTCAACTCTTTATATATTTCTTTGTAATCAGAAACAATTTCTGCTAAATCTTCTGCTGTTAAGTCAGTATCTAGTTCAATACCTTTTTGTTCTTTCTTGCTATCAAAGATATTGTCAAAATTACTTTTGTCAATTTCCATGACAACATCACCAAACATCATGATAAAACGACGATAACTATCAAGGGCAAATCTTCTATTGTTACTTGCTTTAGCTAGACCATCAACAACTTCATCGTTTAACCCTAAATTTAAAACAGTATCCATCATGCCTGGCATTGAAGCTCTTGAACCTGAGCGAACAGAAACTAATAAAGAGTTATCAGGATTACCAAATTCTTTACCAGTATTTTCTTCTAATTTTTTCATGGCTGCTTTTACTTGATCTTCGACTTCTGGTGAGACCACTTCGCCATCTTCATAGTATTTTGTACAGGCCTCTGTTGTGACAGTGAAGCCATCAGGGACTGGTAATCCCAAATTAATCATTTCTGCCAGGTTGGCACCCTTACCACCAAGCAATTCACGCATGGTAGCATTACCCTCTTCAAACATGTAAACGTACTTTTGCATTAATGTTAACCTCCAAAACTTTTTGCATTTTTTCAATAAAAAAAGCCGCACCCTAGCCGAAGCTAGAGTATGGCCTCTAAAAGATCAAGATAACCAAAACTCTGTGATGAGTTTATTAACTGTTATTACTGTTTTTAGCATTATTTAAATATGACCTATTTCATCTGAATATTTATCAAAATATTAGCATTGATGTTTTGAATAGTCAAACCTGCTATTGCTTTTGACTTTTGGCCAATTTAAGAATCATTAATCAAATTTTCCATCAAAGTATTCCGACAATTCAGTTATTGGAATACGAATCTGTTCCATACTATCTCGCTCACGAATCGTAACTTGATTATCCTCTAGGCTATCGAAATCAAAAGTTACACAATATGGAGTGCCAATTTCATCATGACGTCTGTAACGTCTACCAATTGATTGACGATCATCAAACTCACATGGAAATTGCTTGCTTAATTCAAAGTAAATCTTTTCCGCTTCTTCAGATAATTTGGCTGAAAGAGGTAAAATAGCTACTTTGACTGGCGCAACAATAGGATCAAAACGCAATACTGTTCGCTTGGTACCATTAGGTAATTCTTCTTCATCATAAGCATTGCACAGAACAGTTAAGAACATTCTATCTACCCCAAGTGAAGGCTCAATTACATATGGAATATATTCTTCATTTGTATGGGGATCTCGATAATAAAGATTTTTCTTACTATGCTCAATATGTTGTTTTAGATCATAGTCAGTTCTATTTGCAACACCCCAGAGTTCACCCCAACCAAAAGGAAATTTAAATTCAAAGTCCGTAGTTGCAACAGAATAATGAGATAACTCGTCATCCGTGTGATCTCTTAAGCGTAAATCTTCTTCTTTTATACCAAGTTCGAGTAACCATTCATAACAGAAATTACGCCAATATTCGAACCATTCCATATCGGTGCCTGGTTCACAGAAGAATTGAAGTTCTAATTGTTCAAATTCTCTAGTTCTAAAAATAAAATTACCCGGTGTAATCTCATTCCGGAATGACTTACCTGCCTGACCTATACCAAATGGAATTTGTTTACGAGAAGTTCTTTGGACATTTTTAAAGTTGACAAAAATTCCTTGGGCGGTCTCAGGTCTTAGATAAATTTCTGATTGATTATCTTCGGTAACACCTTGGAAAGTTTTAAACATTAGATTGAAATTTCGCACATTGGTAAAATCTTTACTACCACATTTTGGGCAAGGTATTTCATTAGCAGAAATATATTCAGACAATTCATCATTTGACCAGCCTTCAACAATCTCCACTACATCACGTGCTTCATTAAAATCATCGATCAATTGATCTGCACGATAACGGCTACGACATTTTTTGCAATCTACCAATGGGTCAGCAAAATTTGCTAGATGACCAGAAGCTTGCCAAGTTGCTGGATTCATTAAAATAGCAGCATCTATCCCTACATTCAAAGGATTTTCGGTAATAAATTTACGCCACCAAAATTGTTTAATATTATTTTTTAGCTCTACACCATATGGACCATAATCCCATGTATTAGCTAGACCTCCATAAAT
>JAAYRJ010000107.1 GCA_012518845.1 Clostridiaceae bacterium | reverse complement strand
TTTAGTCTAACTCTTCGTCTTCAACTTTTTCTAAACCTAATTCCTCACGAATCCAATTGTACCCTTCTGCATTAACTCGATCGATCAATTCGGGTCCACCTTGTTTGACCATTTTTCCATCAATTAAGATGTGGGCGAAATCAGGTTTTACTTGTTCTAAAATAACACTGTGATGAGTAATAATTAGACAACTTTTATTGGTATCTTCTAAATATTTTGCTACTTGTTCTGAAACAACACGTACCGCATCAACGTCAAGACCGGAATCTGGTTCATCAAGCATAATTAAAGTTGGATCTAAAACAGCCATTTGCAAAATTTCGCCTTTTTTCTTTTCACCACCAGAAAAACCAACATTTAAATAACGGGCAGCATAACTTTCATCAAGTTGTAAATCTTGCATATGTTGCTTTAATTCTCTATTAAAAGCCAGAGCAGATATTTCTTCATCTTTTATTTCCATTTTAGTTGTACGTAAAAAATCTTCGATCGAAATTCCCGCAACTTCTAAAGGATTTTGGAAACTAAGAAAAATCCCCATCTTTGCTCTTTCGTCTGGCGAAGTTTCTGTAATATCTTCACCCTTAAAAAAGATTTGACCTTCATTATCTTCAAATTGAGGATCAGCCATAATGGTTCTAGCCAAAGTAGACTTACCAGCACCATTAGGTCCCATTAAAACATGAACTTCACCTGGATTTATCTGTAAATTAATTCCTTTTAGAATATCATGATCATCAATAGTTACTTTTAAATCTTTCACTTCTAATAAATTCGACATCAACTTTTCTCCTTGTATTTACACTTGAAATATTTTTTGAATTTTTAAAATAAGTCGTTTAATAAAACAATCCCACTAAGTATTTTAACCAAAATAACAAAAAACGATGTGACTTTAGTTACGTAGTTACTTTAAGCTAACTCGGTTCATTTTTCAACTAGTTTTGAAATAAAATACTGATCAGGCAAACAAAAATGCTATCATGCTATAATAGACTAAAAATTTATAAATATGGACAACAATTGGAGTAGACATATGAGATTAAGTAGAGATTATTTTTTCACCCTAAGAGATGATGTAAAAAATGAGGATTCCGCTAGTGGTAATTTACTTGTTCGGGCCGGCATGATAAAAAAGGCCTCGTCTGGTATTTATATGATGTTACCACTTGGCTATAGAGTCTTAAACAAAATCGAAAATATTGTACGAGAAGAAATGAACAAAATTCATTCGCTAGAGCTAAGTATGCCAGCCCTAATTCCAGAAGAAGTCTATATCGAATCTGGCAGGCGTGAAGTTTTTGGCAAATCTATGTTTTCACTATCTGATCGTTTTAACAAGCCTTTTGTGCTTGGCCCAACTCATGAAGAATTATTTGCCGAAGCTGGCAAAATGCATATAAATTCGTATAAAGATTTACCTCTTAGTTTATATCAATTTCAAACAAAATACCGGGATGAACCAAGACCTCGTTTTGGTTTAATCAGAGTGCGTGAATTTGTTATGAAAGATGCCTACA
>JAAYRJ010000106.1 GCA_012518845.1 Clostridiaceae bacterium | reverse complement strand
TTTGGTATTGGCGAAGAGGCTTTTGAACGCTCTGTTTTTATTAATGTCGATAATAATATTGTGGATCAAACCTCAAGTAAAGACGAAATAACTCAACGCTTGATGAATATGGTTACAACTGGTTCAGAAGAAAGTTCCTATCAAGAAACTAAACAAAGACTTGAAGATACAAGAGTTAAATTTATTAGCAAAAATAAAAAACGTGGAAGCTTAGTCGAATTAAGAGAAAAGATCGAAGAGCTTAATTCTAAAATGTCTGAGGCCAAAGACGACGAACGAGAAAAAGCGGCTTATAAAGCTGAATTAGCTAGTTACCAGCAACAATCTACTGCCTATAAGCAACAGTTAAAACAAAAAAATGCTGCACTTGAAATTGCAAATTTAGAATCAGAGCGACAAGAATATCTTGAGGATTTAAATCATTTTAAACGTAATCAAAAACTTGCAAAAGAATTAGCTGAGCTAGACTCTGAGCTTGAAACTTCGACCGAAAAAATTGATCAAGCTTTTGTTAATGCTTGTTCTGATAATTTAGCAAAGATCAAAAGTTTAAAAGCTGAAGCTCAAACTTTAACTGAAGAGATCAAAAAACTTAAACAGCAACATGAAAATCTAGCCAAAGAAACTAGAGAAGAAAAAGTTTTGCCAGAAGGCTTAATAGATGATTTAAGGTCTAAAACTGACCAAAAACAAAAATTAGTCGATCAAGTTAAACAGCTGGAACAACGTTTTTCGCATTTAGAAAAGCAACAGGAAAGTATCAAAAAAATAAAACAGCGGCATGAGGATTTAGCTAGAAATCGGGAAAAATTGCAAACCCAAACAGATAATTTAGAAAAATTAATTGAAACTGAAAATCTTATCAAAAATAAGCTGGCAAAAAACAAGCAACAAGCACAAACAATTAATCAAGATTTAGAATTTGAAACAAACGAATTAAGACAGGCAGAATCTCAAAAAACTCAGCTAATCAATGAATTGAAATTTAAGAAGCAAAACCTTAATTCAAAGCTTGAGATGACACAGGAAAATATTAAATATCGTGAAGATATACTTAAGCAAAAAGGGGATCCTGGCAGTAGTAAATTTATAATGGTAGGCGCCTTTGTCTTAGCTTTAGTCTTGTTTACGATTGGATTTTTACTTGCAGATGTTAGCATAGGTTTGAGAATAGGACTTTTTGTTTTCGCTGGTTTAAGTTTGATTTTTGGCATATTCAGTTTATCTAAAAACAAAAAACAAGCCGCAAATCAACAGTCAGAGATCGAAAAACTTGAAGAATTAAAAAATGATTTTACCAAACGACGTGATCAGGGGAGCGCTGAATTAACAAAACTTAATAATCAAATCGAAATCTTAAAAGACCTAATCAAACAGCGTCAGGATAATGTGTCTAAGTTAAAGGCTAATTATCTAGAGATAGAAAAAAATATTAGAAGCGAACAACCAGAATCATTGCAGGCTGAAGCTAGAAGAGAGAATCAGGCCAAGGAAATTGAAATATTAAAAAACACAATTGAACTTGAAGAAAAAAATATTGAAGATGCCAAGCAACAATTAGATATTTCCTTATCTGATCCAGAAAAAGATGAAACGAAAAAAATTGAAGCGGAAATTAAAGATTTACAATCTGAAATTGATCAAATAACCAAGGATGTAGAAACTTGGCTAAAAAAATATAAGAGTGAAGATATTTATAGTCTTGTAAATTATGATAATGAAATTTCTAAAAAATTAGAACAAAAAGCAAAGCTTGAGTCTGACCTAAAAACAAAAAAAGACAAGCTAGAATCAAATCATACAGAAAAAGAGAAAATCTTTTCAGACTTAGTTATTCGTTTAAAAGATATTGCAAAGCTCAAAGATTATAAACAAGCCGAGCAGGTAATTATAGATCTCAAAGAAAAATTAGAAAAACATAATCAATTAAAAATAAGATATGAAACAAATCTGGAAAATCTTGAGGCAAGGCAGCAAGATTTAAGTTATGAAGGAATTAAAGCAAAATTGGCAGAATTAGAACCAAAGCTGGTCAAAACAAAGTTTTTTGAAATTGAGCGACAGGAATTAGCACAACAGATTTTGCAATTAACAGAGGATATAGATTCACTAAATCAAGCACAAAAAAGTGTTGACAACAAAATCCTCGCTTTAGAATCCATGGTTAAAGAAAAATACCGCGATAAGCTAAATGTGAGTCAAGTTGAAGT
>JAAYRJ010000105.1 GCA_012518845.1 Clostridiaceae bacterium | reverse complement strand
TAGAAACATCAAATTTCTCATTTAGCGGATCTGTTGATCATCTACTTGTTAGTCTGGTCAATGGAATTGGACCTCTAAGATTTAGCGAATTAGACGAAAGTATCGCAAAGGGTGAGGCTAATATTTACATTCAAAAAAATAAAGAATTTATTCATCGCTTCCAAACTGTAACAAGTGCAATAGGTGGTAAAATGGAAAACTCTAGTAGCATGGAAACTTTTTCAAGCAAAAAAATTATTATTGATACAACTGACGATACCAAATTAGACGTTGACTTAGATGGAGAACTAGGTCCATCTCTGCCTGTCAAAATCACGGTATTAGTTGATCATAATGAATTTTATTTACCTGAAGACAACTCTTTATTGAATACGCAGATTTAATCTATGTATAATTTTCTTGTTCTTTTATTAAAAATTATCTATCAATATTAGGATTTACATATTCGCTAGGAAGACCAAAATATCCTTCTATTGTAAGCCAATCTCCATCATTATAAAGTATGGTGGCAAGCTCCTCTCCTACATAACGAAAATGCCATGGCTCATACATATAGCCTGTTAATTTTTCGCTATTTTTTGGATAGCGTAAAATAAAACCAAATTTGTGACAATTCTCAGCAACCCAATCTGAAGCATCGTAACTGCCAAAATTTAAGGCTGTCATCTCGCCACCTACACCAATATCAATGGCTTCACCTAAATGATGCTCACTATGACCAGGTCTCGCAGAATAGGTTTCCGTATTCTCCTGTATATCATTAGCTAAATAGCTTTCAAACAAGTATGCCTGGGTCTCATAAGATCGATAGTCACTAATAATTTTTATATCCATATTTTCTTTTCTGATAGCAGCTTGCATTTCCTTAAAAGCTTGTTCTGTTTCTGACGTTATACTACTAGCGACTGATTCTAATACAGGTAAGCATTTATTAACAATTTTCACACCATCAATACTTGCAACACCATCTTCGATTTTCAAGACAAAATCATTTTTTGTAAGATACAATCCATCAGAAATGTTATTAGGATCAAACCTAGGATAATCCTTTTGCTTTTGTTTTGTTGGTTTACTTGTATTACTAGGATTTGTTTTTGCAGGCGATTTAAATTTAGAGGTTGGATTCTTGATAGGTTCTGAATTATTTTTTGAGGTTCTTTCACTTTCCTCGTTAATATTGGCATGAGAATTTGAGCCATGATTATGCTTCATGCTCGGTAAACTAAAGCCCAAGACAATAATAATTGCAATAAAAGAAATAATAATATTAATTTTTTTTATATTTTTATCTTTCATAAACAAGATTAGTAATTTTCAAACTTAACCATCATGTAGTTACTTTGTCAGAATATAATAAAACTCCCTTATTAGTCAAAAATAAGGGAGCTTTGAATAAATTTATCTAATTCAGAATATTTTTATTAATATATTGACAATTTTCGCTAAATTACTCAGCAACTTTAACTCGAGCTGAAATATCTTCTTTTTCTTTTGCTTCTGGCTCTTCCACTATATTTCCAAAAACCATTTGAGCTAATAATACACTATCTTCACTCAGATCAAACATCTCTTTTACTTTATCATCAATAACGGGATTGTAATGTTGTAAATTTGCACCTAAACCTAGTTCTCTTAAAGCAGTCCAAATATTAATCTGCAACATTCCGTTAGATTGTAAAGCCCAAGGTTTAAAATTTTCAGCATAATTTGAAAATTGATTTGCTAATGTATCTACAATGTTTTTGTCAACGAAAAACAAAACTGTACCAACGCCTGCTTTAAACATGTCTATTTTTTCACGTGCTACTTTTCCATCAAACACATCATAAATTAGATCCCATAATTCCTTGTGTTTGTCTCCTAAAACAACTAATACTTTTTGTGATTTCATGTCAAAGGCATCAGGAACCAGAGCAGTAACTTCCTGTATAGTCTTGATAATTGTTTCGTTTTTAACATCAGTTTGATCATTTAATGAATAATAACTTCTTCTTGGTTTTAGTAAATCAATAGCTTTCATTAGAATTTTCCTCCTATTATGCGTCAAATTTAATATTTAGCAATCTTGAGTGATTGTATAGTTATTCCTTTGGTTATTTACTCTATTCACAGGATATTTCGAATCAGAAACAATGTCAAAACAGAATATTTTTTGTAACAAATAATACACTAAGATTCATTGTTA
>JAAYRJ010000104.1 GCA_012518845.1 Clostridiaceae bacterium | reverse complement strand
GTTTTTCTATACCACCTTGTCTGTCTTGAATGAATATGATAAACATATCTTTTGAATTGTCTTTAAAATAAATAGTATTAGACAGATAATTTTCTAAATGTATTGCTAACCATTCATCAATATTTTGATTTAATTCATCCAAATAACGAGCTGTTTTATGTACAAGATTATTAATATCAATTTGCACTAAAATAACTTGATAATAATTTGAAATATTCAAAAATTCTTTACGATTGTCTTTTAACCAATTTCTATTTGGCAGAGCATCTTCCTCAATATATCGGAGCATTTCGTAAAACATGTCTTGTTTTTTTGTTTGATTATGAGTAAAAATTTGTTTTTCTTTAAAAAGTGTAAATTTTAATACCAAAACTGTTTGACTAACAATGAATTTAACTACTGGATAATTAAGAGTATCAGAGTTCAAAATTACTAAATAATTAGGGAAATAGTCATTTGATGAAACTTTAGAAATATGAATACTTTGTTTGCGTCCATCTGGTAAGTGCAATAAAAAAGTTCCAAAACTTTTTTTGGTTTTTTCTCTTTCTAAAATAATATTTGCAACTAATTCCTTTTCGGAAATTCCAGCTTGAGAAAAATTGCTTGACGTGGCTCTGAGATCTAAAAAATGATTAAGCAAAACTACAGGCGAATTGATGTTTTTTGAAAGTAAATCAAGGATTTCAATAATGTCTGCACCTTTGTATAATAATTCCGCAAAATTTCTTTGTACGTCAAAAGCATAAAGGATCTTATTTCGTTCATCTTCCCACAATAAGTTTGAAAATTGATGTAATAGAGAGCCAAGACTATAATGATCTGGTATGTAAAAGATAGGTAAATCAATTTTATTTCCATGATCAATAACACTTTGATCTAGTTTTCCAAGAAAACGACCTGTTTTAATCCCAAGTGCAGCAACTTTAGCTGCCTTTAAACGATCTAAATATTCGGGCATATCTTTTTGTTTGTCTTTGAAAATCATTGCAGTTGTCAGCAAAATAATTTTTTCTGGAATAAACAAATCTATATCGGGTGTTTCACTGATCTCAATGCTTTCTACATGTCCCGATAGATTGTCAACAGAGTGATCGGTAAAAAAAGTTAAATCATAAAAACGTGATACTGAAAATAAATCTTTTAAAGTTGCCATTATATACTGTCCTTACTATTGATTTGCCATTGTCTTTATAAAGCAAACTAGCTTACTATGTGATAATAGCTAAAAATTAATATTAATTATAGTATATTTTGTACATTTAATACAAAAACTTATTTGATTTTGGCACATTCTACAATGCAAAAATATCCATTATTTTATATCATATATGCTAAATTGTACAATTTATTAATTAATGTTTTTGGTTTTTTGCACGAATAGCCCAAAAATATGGAAAGGAATAGTTATGATAGAAGTCACAACTCAAGAAGTAGATCAATTGGTGGCATGGTTGTCTTCCATATCTGATGGTGAAGAGGAAGGGGTTACCCGTCTTTTGTACAGTCCTTCGTGGAACCAAGCTGTAAAAGAACTTGCAGACAAATTTGAAGAGATTGGCATGAAGGTTGAGTATGATGAAGTTGGCAACCTATACGGAACAATTGAAGGGACAGAAGAGCCAGATAGCATCATTGCAACCGGTTCTCATGTTGATACTGTTGTCTCTGGTGGATCATTGGATGGTCAATTGGGTATTCTTTCAAGTTATCTTGCTATACGTGAATTGCTTAAAGATGGTAAGCCAAAAAAATCTTTACGTATAATTGTTCTAGCTGAAGAAGAAGGCTCACGTTTTCCGTATGCATTTTGGGGTTCCAAAAATGTTTTTGGTATTGCTGATAGAGCTGATGTTGAAGATATCGAAGATAGTGAGGGTATTAAATTTGTTGACGCTATGCGTGAATCTGGTTTTGATTTCCTAGATGGTGAACCACGGTTTAAGGATATGGATGCTTTTGTAGAATTGCATATCGAGCAAGGCAACGCTTTGGAAAAAGCGGGTCTGGCAGTTGGTGTCGTCAATTCTATAGTTGGTCAAAAGCGTTTTGATGTTACACTCAAAGGTGAAGCTAATCATGCAGGTACAACCAAGATGGTTTACCGTCGTGATGCTGTTGATGCAATGTCTCGTATGATGAGTCAATGCTTAGACAAAGCCCGTGAGATAGGTGATCCATTAGTATTAACATTTGGACATATCACAGTTGTGCCAAATGTTGTTAATGTTGTACCCGGTGAGGTAACATTTTCAATTGATTGCCGCCATACAACTCAAGAAGACTTAGATGAGTTTGCAGAGTGGATGGTTCAAAAAATGGAGGATGTTGCCACTGATTACAACATCGACATAGATGTTGATATGTGGATGGATGAAGCTCCAGTTCCAATGGATGAAGATCTAGTCAAAATGTTTGAAGAAGTGTGTGCTGAAGGAAACTTAGACTATCAAGTTATGCACTCTGGTGCAGGACATGATGCTCAAATTTTTGGCCCATATGTGCCAACAGTTATGATTTTTGTACCTTCTATTGATGGTATTAGTCATAATCCTGCTGAAGCAACAAAAACAGAGGAAATAGTTCAAGGCATAAAAGCCTTGGCAGAAGGTCTGAGACGTCTTGCTTATTAAATCAAAAGAACAATCGGCAAGTCATTAGCGATATATTGATATATTGATGATGACTAATAAATGAATGAAGAGGAAAAATTTATGTCTAATCACAAATTTCCTGTCAAGTCACAGGTAGAGGAATTTAGAACTAGAGGTTACGCCAACGACGATATTCTCCCAAAAACAGAAGAGAAACGTAATATGAGTTGGGTAAATTATTTTACTCTTTGGATGGGTTCAGTTCATAATATCCCGAACTATGCTGCTGTAGCAGGATTTTTTGTCCTTTTAGCACCCATTCATGTAGTAATTGCGCTAATCTTAAGTGGTTTAGCAGTTGCTACTCTCATGACGGTGAATGGTAGAGCAGGTACAAAATATGGTATCCCATTCTCTATGCATTTACGTGCTACATATGGTGCAACCGGTAGTAAATTACCAGGTGTTTTGAGGGGTATGGTTGCTGCTATTGCTTGGTTTGGTGTTCAATGTGCTACTGGAGCTAGTGCGTTATTGATTTTAATATCAAAAATTTGGCCAGGCTTCGCAGAAATTGGTGGCGGTGCAGAATTCTTAGGACTTTCTGCTCCAGGCTGGATCTGTTTTGTGCTTTTCTGGTTACTTAATGTAGCCATTGGTATTGGTGGTGGCGGTGTTCTAAATAGATTTACTGCTATTTTAAGTCCAATTATTTATATCGTGTTTGGTGCTATGGCAGTTTGGGCTGTCATTAATGCTGGCGGTATAGGCAAGATCTTCAGCTTCGATTATGCAGGAGCAGATTATGGTAGCCGAAACATGATTTTTGTTTATTTGATGGTCATCGCTTCAGTTATGGCTGTTTGGGCTGCACCTGGTGCAAGTGTTGCTGATTTTACCCAAAACGCAAAATCTCAAGAAGATCAAGTCAAAGGTCAATACCTTAGTTTATTTGTAGGATATGCAATCTTCGGTTTGATGGCGGTTTGTATTTTAGGCGGTGGGGCGATTATTTATGGTCTACCAGAAAACTTCGCTGATGCTAATCAAGGTGGTGTACTCTATATTATTAACAATTGGGATAGTGTTCCAGCGGCAGTTGTTTCATTAGGCGTATTCTTATTTACAACAATATCCACAAATGCAACAGGTAATATTATTCCTGCTTCATATCAACTTACTGCATTATTCCCAAAACATGTCAATTATAGACGTGGTGTAATTATCGCTTCAATTATTGCTTTTGCAATCTTACCATGGAACTTAAGTGGTGGTATCCTAGAATTCTTAGGAATCATTGGTGCACTCTTAGGACCAGTTGCTGGTGTAATGGTAGCTGACTACTATGTTGTTAAGAAGCAAGAAATTGACCTAGATAAACTATATGCAAGTGAAGAAGACTTAAAAGATCCAAGTAATCCATATTATGGAACTAACATGATGGCATATGTCGCAACAATTGTAGGCTTGATTTTCTCATTAAGCGGCAACTTCATTTCTGCATTATCTGCAGTTTCAGAAATTTCTTGGATAGTCGGTTTTGGTGTTGCTTTTGGTTTATATGTAATTTTACCGAAAAAGAAAGTTCAATAATTTAAGTACTGTAAAACACTGTGCTGACTTTATTTAGATGTCAGCACAACAAACAATTCAAACGCGAAAAATTCCGAGCAAGGAATAAAAAATAAGGAGTATTATTTTATGAGTTATGATTTAGTTATCAAAAATGGTTTAGTTATCCTCGAAGGCGGCGAAGTGAAAACTGATATCGCTGTTAAAGATGGTAAAATTGCAGCATTAGGTACAGGCTTTGAAGCAGAAAAAGTTGTAGATGCAGAAGGATTAATTGTTAGCCCAGGCATGATCGATGCTCACGTTCACATCACAGAACCAGGTGGCGGTTACCGTGATGAGTGGGAAGGTTTTGTTACAGGTACAGCTTCTTGTGCCAAAGGTGGTGTAACATCATTTATCGAAATGCCTTTAAACCAAGTTCCTGCAACAACCAATGGTGAATCATTACAGATTAAATATGATGCAGGCGAAGGTAAATTACATTCAGACGTTTATTCTTTTGGTGGTTTAGTACCATACAACATTGAAAATAATGGTATTCAAGAATTAGACGAAGGTGGCGTAGCTGCTTATAAAGCGTTCTTAAGTACTTGTGGCGATCGTTCAATTGATGGCGACTTCCAAAATGTTGATGATTACTCTCTCTATGAAGGTATGCGTCAAATTAAAGAAACAGGCAAAATTTTAGTAGTTCACTGTGAAAACCCAGGTGTAACAGACAGATTAGGTGAAATCGCAGTTGCAAACGGCGAATCTACACTTAAAGAGTATGTTGCAACAAGACCAATCTTCACAGAAGTAGAATCTGTAAGAAGAGCAATCTTCTTTGCTGAAGAAACAGGTTGCCGTCTACATATTGCACACTGCTCCTGCCCAGAAGCTATTGATGAAGTACTCGATGCTCAAGCAAGAGGCGTTGATGTAACAGCTGAAACATGTACACATTATCTCTATCTCACAACTGATGAGTTAGATGATATTGGACCAGTATCAAAGTGTTCACCTCCAATCAGAGATCAAGCAGCTCAAGATGCTTTATGGGAACAGTTAATTGATGGCGAAATTCTCTGTGTTACTTCTGACCACTCACCATGTACCCCTGATCTAAAAGATAAAGAAAATGCTTTTGATGCTTGGGGCGGAATCTCTGGCGTACAAAATAACGTAGATATTCTATTCGACGAAGGTGTTCAAAAACGTGGTATGAGCCTAACCAGATTTGCTGAAGTTATTGCTACAAACGTTGCTGACAGATTTGACTTAGATACAAAAGGACGTATTAAAGTAGGACTTGACGCTGACTTTGTATTAATTAAGCCAGATTCTCCATACACACTCGAAGCTGAAGATCTAGAGTATAGAAACAAAATTAGCCCATACGTAGGTTGTGAAATTGGTGCTCAAGTAGCTTACACATTCTTACGTGGTAAAGAAATCTATAGTTTAGAAAATGGCGTCGAAGAAGAATTCTCAGGCGAATTTGTAAAACTATAAGTTGCGTAAAATCCAGCTAATTAATTTCTGATAAATATCAACTCCTATGGTCTCAAGCTCAACTCGATCAAAGTCGTGTTCACGGCTTCTGACCATATGGAGTTCATTTACAGGGATCATGCGGGACATCATTTTAGTTTGACGAACGGGTACGTCTGGATCTTTATCAGCACAAGTTAAAAAAGTGGGAGGAAGATTATTTAATTCCTTCTCCGATAGTTTGATTTTAGAAAAAATTTCTGGTTTATCCTTGCTCAATAGATTTAACCACGTGCCAGTTTGTCTAGTATACAGATATATAAGTAACCTTGAGCTCTGATCATTAGTGCTCAAAGGTTGCTTATTTATAAGTGATTGGTAGATAGCAGGCTCAACTTTGCTTTGAGCTAAGTAGTGTCTGCTAGGATAGGCGAAGACAGCATCTTGAAAGTTATAATATCCATAAAATGATATTATTCCATTTATAGAATTAGATAATTTATAGCCTAAGTTTAGTGATAAATAAGCCCCTGCTGAACGGCCAAATAGAAAAAAAGGTCTATCTGTTGTGAAATTCTCGGCTGTTTCCTTATATAGAAACTGTCTGACTTGAAGTTCAACCTGATCAATGATCTCATCAATTCTATATTTAGGCGCTAAAAGGTAATTTAGAGCATAAATTCTAAAACCTGCAGCGGTTAGCATCTCTATATACTTAGCAGGTAAATCATCCGAACGTCCGGCAATAAAACCACCACCGTGTAAATAAATAATGTTTGCCAGATGTTCCACTTCGGAGTTTAAATAAAATGTATATTCAATTGATTTATCTGAATTTTCTAATTTAATATATTCAACAGATTTTTGTAAAGCCATACGTTACCTCACTTAAAAATTATTTTTAGTAAGATATTACCATATCTGAAAATTAATTTTAATTTTCAGATTTTAATGAGTTTAGCTCATAATTATTAAAAGAGATAGATAAGTTTCTATCTTAAAGGATTAGTGACAAAAGGAGGACACTGATGCTATATACAGTAATTCAAAAAAACAATTATCAAGATTCAATTAATCTGATGTTGTTAACAAATTCAGTAAATGAACTTGAGGGAGTTAATAAAGGTCAGGTTATGATGGCAACTGAAGCCAACATCGATATCTTTAGAAGCGGTGGTCTTTATACGGAAGAACTAGAAACTGCAACCCCAAATGACATGGCTATTGTTGTTGATACAGATGATGAAGCCGTTGTTGACGCAGTTTTAGAAGAAGTTGAGCGTTTCCTCAAAGATTTATCTGTAAAAAAAGCTGGTGGCGGTAAAGTAGAAGTCGATAATTGGGAAGATGCACTCGATACTCAAACTGATGCTAATACTGTCCTAGTTTCGATTCCTGGTATTTATGCAGCAGATGAAATTGAACGTGCTATAGATGAAGATCTTCATGTTATGTCATTTAGTGATAACGTTTTATTAGAAGATGAAGTACGACTCAAAGAAAAAGCTCATGAAAAAGGTTTGCTATTCATGGGTCCTGACTGTGGTACTAGTATCATATCAGGTGTTCCTCTAGCTTTTGCTAACTCTGTACGTACAGGCAACATAAGTGTTGTTGGTGCTTCTGGTACAGGTATTCAAGAGACAACAACAGTTATTGATCGTTTAGGTGGCGGAGTTATTCATGCAATTGGTACTGGTGGTAGAGACCTTCATGAAAAAGTTGGCGCAACTACAATGTTAGATGCACTTTATGCTCTAGATAAACACGCACCAACTGATGTTATTTTAGTTATATCTAAACCTCCGGCAGAAGAAGTACGCCAAGAGGTTACGAAAGTTCTACACTCATTGTCCAAACCAGTCGTTGCAATTTTCTCTGGTGAAAAACCTGAAGCTCATGAAGGTGATGTTTATCTAGCATATACTTTAGAAGAAGCAGCTCAAATTGCAGTTGATTTAGCAAATGGCGATCCTGTAAAAGAAAATTATACAGAAGATTTGGCGAATGATGTTTCAAGCTCTTTAGGTGAGGGCAAGACTCTAAAAGGATTATATTCTGGTGGAACATTGGCTAGTGAAGCGGGTACTTTGATTGCTGATGCACTAGGTCTTGATTCTTATGAAAGTAGCGCCGATTTTATTCTTAATGAACAAGGATTTGCAATTGCTGACTTAGGTGATGACCAGTATACTCAAGGGCGTCCACATCCAATGATTAGTCCGGATGTTCGCTTAGCTAAATTACAAGAAGCTGTAGAAGATGAAACAACTGGTGTTATTCTACTTGATGTTGTTCTTGGTTATGGTTCACATGACGATATGGCGAATCAATTAGCAAAACCTATCAAAGAGGCACTAGATAATGCTAAGGCAGAAGGAAGAGAGCTTTATGTAGTAGCAACTGTTTGTGGTACAGAAACCGATCCTCAAGGATATGACGCATCTGTTCAAGCACTAACAGATGCAGGAGTTTTAGTAGAATCTACAAATACTAAAGCAATCCGTCTTGCTCTTAAATTAATGGGTTATGATTTAACCTTTGCTGACAAAAAAGTTGTCGAATATGCTGGTGAAAAAATTGATTTACCTGAACCAAGTCAAAAAGTAACCGATCTTCTAAACTCAACTCCAGATGTAATTAATATTGGAATTGAAGGATTTGTTGATCCAATCGAAAACTACGGTGGCAAAGCATTGCAATACAACTGGCGTCCAAGAGCTGGTGGCGATCCACAATTAATCAAGATCTTAAATGCAATTGAAAAAATGGAAGACATTCAAGAAGCAAATGAAGAAGTTACAAATAGACTTGGTGAATCTCAACCATTCTTGATTGATGTTCGTCCTGCAAAAGAAGTTATTCCATTCTTAGACACAGACGAAAAAATTGTTCTACATGCTGGTCCACCACTACCATTTGAGAAAATGACAGGACCTGCTGTTGGTGCGATTGTTGGTGCTATGATCTTTGAAGGTTGGGCAGAAGATGAAGCTGACGCAATGCGTCAATTAGAGGCTGGCGAAGTCAAATTTGATCCTTGTCATAACCATAGTGCTGTTGGACCAATGGGTGGTATCACAACCAAAAACTTCCCAATGCTCGTAGTTGAAAACAGAGCAGATGGAACCATGGGTTACTGTATTATGAATGAAGGTATTGGTAAAGTATTACGTTTTGGTGCCAATGGACCAGACGTTATTGCACGTCTAGAGTGGCAACGTGATGTCCTAGGGCCAGTACTAAGTAAGGCAATTAAATCTACCGATGAAGGTTTGAATCTTAACGTAATGATTGCTCAAGCAATAACAATGGGTGATGAATTCCACCAAAGAAATATTGCTGCATCCTTAATTTTCCTCAAATTCCTTGCACCATTAATTACAAAATTGGATGATGTTGATCAAAAAGATAAAGAAGATGTCATTCAATTCTTAGCCGACACAGATCAGTTCTTCCTCAATGTAATGATGGCAGCATCAAAATCAATGGTTGATTATGCAAGAAAGATTGAAAAAGGAACTGTTGTGACAACAATGTCACGTAATGGTTATGAGTTTGGTGTTAAAATTGCCGGTATGGGTGATGAGTGGTTTAAAGCTCCAGTTAATACACCTGTTGGACTTTACTTTACAGGCTTTAGCGAGGAAGATGGTAATCCAGATATCGGTGACTCCGCAATTACTGAAACAGTAGGTGTTGGTGGTGTTGCAATGGTTGCGGCTCCAGGAGTTACTCGATTTGTTGGTTCAGGTGGTTTTGACGATGCACTAAATACCACAACAGAAATGGACAAAGTCTATATTTCTAATAATCCAACCTGGACAATTCCTACTTTTGACTTCAAAGGTGCGCCATTGGGTCTAGATGCATGCAAAGTTGTAGAATTAGGTATCGAGCCTATTATCAACACAGGTATTGCCCATAAAGAAGCAGGTAAAGGTCAAGTTGGTGCTGGTACAGTTAGAGCACCATTAGAAGCGTTTAAGAAAGCATTAATAGCTTATGCTGAAAAATTAGGAATTGATTTTGAATAATTTACAGCAACAAATTATTAAAATTGATAGTGGTTTGAGAATAAGTAATTATCTCAGACCACTCTTTGAAAAGACTACCATTGGTAAAGTACATTCTGTCTTTACCAATGGTTTAAATTTTAGATTAAATGATCAATTGATCTATCTTAGCAAGACTACAGATCAGCCCTTATCGGGTATTGGTATAGTTCCACTTGATGAAAACATAACAAACGATTTGTTTCAAACAATAGAGCAGGGAAACCTAATTAGAGTCAAACCACAGGAATTATTTTTTTATGGAAAACCTAATATGTATCAGATTAAATTTGATATAGTTAAAGAGTTTGATCTAAGTTTACCAACATTAAAAATTGTTGATTTTACGGTGGATAGTTTAGCAGACATTCTTGCACAATTTCCGATCAAAAGTATTTTTGATAACTCGGGTTTTAGGAACGAACCTAGTTTAAGCTCAATGTTATCTGAACTAGAATCTAATAAAAAAAATATCAATCAATTGATTTTTGATTTTATTGGACGGGGGATAGGCTTAACACCCTCAGGCGATGATTTTTTGCAAGGATATCTTGTGATGTCAAAAGTGTTTGGACAGGGTAAGGAGTTTGAACAAAATCTCATAGAAAGTCTAAAGAAAAGAAGAACTACAGACATTAGCCAGGCGTATTATCAAGCGATTTTTGATAATATTTTACCAAATCAACTCTGGCAAGAATTGTTTTTAATTTTAGCAAATCCAACACAGGAAAACACTGATCGATTAATAGCTCAAGTCGAGTTAATGAGACATTATGGACATACTTCTGGTAATGATTTTTTATTAGGAGTTATCCATTTTATGAAAGAATTACATCATGTAAAAAAGAATAACAAGGAGTAAGTATATGAAAGAGAAAATTGTAGTAGCACTTGGTGGAAATGCGATTTTGACTGATGATCCAACGGCTGAAGGCCAGATTAGGGTTCTGCGTGAAACAAGTAAAGAATTAGTAAAATTAATAGAAGCAGGCTATGAAATTATTATCACACATGGAAATGGTCCTCAAGTAGGTAATTTGCTTCTACAACAAGATGCTTCTGATTCACCAGAGAATCCTGCGATGCCACTTGATACAGCAGTTGCAATGACTCAAGGAAGTATTGGATATTGGCTCGAAAATGCTTTAAAAGAAGAGTTAAGTAAAGCAGGTGTGGTAAAACGTGTTGCAACAATCTTAACTCAAGTTGAAGTTTCACCAGATGATCCGGCTTTCCAAAATCCAACCAAACCAATTGGTCCATTCCTCAGTCAAGCTGAAGCAGAAAAAAGAGAAGCTGAAACAGGTGATAAATATGCAGAAGATGCTGGACGTGGATACCGTAAGGTTGTTCCTTCCCCAAAACCTGTTTCAATTGTAGAGGCAAGAACAATATCTCTTGTCGCAGGCGATGACACCATTGCTATTGCTGCCGGCGGTGGAGGTATTCCTGTTGTTAAAGAAGAAGGCTATTATCGCGGTGTAGATGCTGTTATAGACAAAGACTTTGCTGCAGCCAAATTAGCAGAACTTACTCAAGCAGATTATCTTGTTATTTTAACTGGTGTAGATAATGTTTATATTAACTTTAACAAACCAAATCAAGAAAAACTTGAAACAGTAACTGTTGACAAAATGAAACAGTATATAGCTGAAGAACAGTTTGCTGCAGGTAGTATGCTCCCAAAAATAGAAGCTGCACTTGAATTCTTAGAAAGCAAAAAAGACGGTAAAGCATATATAACTTCATTAGAAAATGTTGATTCAATTGTTCATGGTGGTTCAGCTACTGTAATTGTAAATTAGCTAGTAACTACTATATACCGCTAATAATAAAACTCGCTACTTTTATATTAGTAGCGAGTTTTTGTTATATCAATATTAGTTCTTTTAATATTTGAATTGGTTATTAGAATAATAATGTTACTAAAGGAATAGTAATGATTGAAAGCAAGGATGACATAAAGACAAATTGGCTTGCAAGTTTTTGATTATTATTATAATTATCTGCAAACATCGCGACATAAGTTGCAGTAGGCATTGAAATCATTATTACGGGAATAACTAATTGTGGGCCCGAGAAACCTAAGGTGGAAAGGATAAACCATGCTAATACTGGTACAAGTAGTAATTTTACAAATGAACCAAGGTAAAGTACTTTGTTAGCAAAAGCTTCTTTAATGTTTCCACGTGATAAAATCAAACCGACAACAATCATTGCAAGTGGTGAGGTTGCCGGACTAAGTGTATTTAATAAATTATCAGCGACTTCCGGCAAAGGTATTTGAAAAATAAAGAAGATTAGTCCTACTGTAATAGAAAGAATACCCGGACTGAGAATAATCTTTTTAAAATCGAGTTTAACGCTAGTATCGCTGTTACGGCCAACCATGTAAACTCCTAAAGTCCAAGAAACAATCTCAAAGACAAATCCTGCGCCAATTACAGCATAAAACAGAGCTTCTTCGCCTAGTAGACTAGAAACCATAGGGTATCCCATAAAAGAAGTATTAGATAGTAACAGAGCCGTACGGATAACGTCTTTTTCAGCTATTGTCATCTTTAAAGGTTTGGTAACTAAGAAACCTACCAAAAACATTAATAGATATAAACCAACCATGATTAGAACAATAGTCAATGCTGTTTGAATTCTTTCTTCGCTCATCTCCAGCTGCATAGCCATGAAAATAGTTGCAGGCATGGTAATATTCAAAACTAATGCAGTAATATTCTTTTGACCTGTTTCACTGATTAAATTTACACGTCCAGCAATAAAACCAATGACAATCAATAAAAATAAAACTAGAACTTTTTGAAGTGTTAACAAAAAATCAAATTCCATAATACGCCGTCCTTCTAATTGTTAATATATTCAATTATAACAAAACAAACCTTTGAATTAGTGTGATTAAACACAAACACCATAGTTCATCATAACTAAAAAAATAATTATTTTAGTATAAAAAGGACAAAAACTTATAAAAACAAATTAGTATTATTTTTTCTCTCGACAGTACAAATGAGAAATTTGAGTATACCAAAAATCATCAACAAGTATTAGAGCAAAGGTGGTCAACCGTATTAATTTGTAGAAATTTAGTTCTTGACAGTATTATTTATTTATATTATAGTTCTTAAGCGTTGTAAGGTTGAGATGGAGGTTGATAGATATGGCAGTTCCAAAAAGAAAATGGTCGAAAATGAGATCTAGACGTTCACGCAGTAATTGGAAATTAAGTACTCCAAATTTAGTAGAATGTCCACAATGCCACGAATTAATGAAAAGTCATCGTGTATGTAAAAACTGTGGCTATTATGCTGGCCGTGAAGTTATCGAACAAGAGATTTAATTCTTATTTTTGATAATATAAATTGTCAAGCAGCGGACTATTAATTCGCTGCTTTTTTAATGTGAGTAAATATTTTAGCAAAAGATTAACTATTATAATAAAATAAAGATATGGTCAAATTAAATGAAAAGGTGCGAAAAATATGTTAAAACCAATAGTTGCTGTTATAGGTAGACCTAATGTTGGAAAATCGACTTTTTTTAATGCCATTATCGGTGAACGAATCTCAATTGTAGATGATACTCCAGGTGTAACCCGTGATCGTATTTATGCTGATGCCGAATGGTTAGGACATGAAATGACCTTTATAGACACTGGTGGAATAGAGACAAAAATTTCTGATGATATTACAAAATCTATGAAAATTCAGGCAGAGATCGCAATTGATACAGCTGATGTCATACTATTTTTAGCTGATATGAAAACAGGCATACATCCTGTAGATTTTGAGATAGCAAATATGCTACGCAAATCTTCTAAACCAATTTTACTTGTAATAAATAAATGTGATCAACCAGCTAATCCTCCAGCTGAAATTTATGATTTTTATCAATTAGGTTTGGGTGATTTTATTCCAATTTCTGCTACAAACAAATTAGGCTTTACAGAGGTCTTAGATGCTTTGGTTAAACTCTTACCAAAATCTGAAATATATGATCAAGCTGATTCAAAAATATCTGTTGCAATCATTGGGAAGCCAAATGTTGGTAAATCATCTTTGGTAAATTTTCTAATGCAAGAAGAAAGAACTATTACTTCGGAAATTGCTGGTACTACTAGAGATGCTATTGATGTTGATTTTCATTTTGAGGATCAAGTCTATAGATTAATTGATACTGCTGGTTTAAGAAGGCAGGGCAAAATAAAACATAGGATTGAGAAGTATTCGAATATTAGAACTGAACAAGCAGTCAAAAGAGCTGATGTGTGTTTGGTAATGATTGATGCTGTAGAAGGAGTTACAGAACAAGATACTAAAATCGCAGGCTTATCCCATAATAATGGCAAAGCAACAATATTTGTGATTAACAAATGGGATTTAATTTCTAACAAAAATGAACGTATGGCTGAAATAGAAAAAGATCTAAAAATACGTTTTAGTTTTATGGCCTATGCACCAATTATTTTTGTCTCTGCTATACATGGCCAAAGAGTGCATCGTATTTTTAATCTAATAAATGAAGTTTATGAGCAAGCACATCGTAAGATTTCAACTAACGTTGTTAATGAAGTTCTATCTAGTGCAATTGCAATGAACCCGGCACCACAGGATAAGGGTAGACGTTTAAAAGTTCTTTACGCAACCCAGGTAGCTACAGGACCACCAACTTTTATCTTTTTTGTAAACAATAAAGACTTGCTTCATTTTTCTTATGAGCGTTACTTAGAAAATCAATTTCGTCTAAATTTTGGATTTGAAGGCAATCCCATTCATTTTATTTGGCGTAATCGTACTAGAGATGAAACACTAACTGAAATTTTTAAAAAAAGGGATAATCAGAGATGACAAAAATTCGTAATATAGCAATTATTGCCCATGTCGATCATGGTAAAACAACCCTCGTAGATGCTTTATTAGCTCATAGTGGTGTTTTTGGTAATCATCAGGAAAAAATAGAACAAGTGATGGACTCTGGTGATTTAGAACGTGAGCGTGGTATTACAATACTTTCGAAGAATACAGCGATTAATTATTTAGATTATCGGATCAATATTGTTGATACTCCTGGTCATGCCGATTTTGGTGGTGAAGTTGAGCGAGTATTAAAAATGGTTGATGGTGTATTGTTAATCGTAGATGCATTTGATGGTCCCATGCCACAGACTCGTTTTGTCTTACATAAGACGTTAGAAAAAAACCTTAAACCAATTGTAATTATCAATAAAATTGACAGACCAAATGCAAGACCAAAAGAAGTATTAGATATGGTCTATGATCTTTTTATTGACTTAGATGCAACAGACGAACAAATTGAATTTCCAGTTCTTTATACATCAGCAAAAGATGGAATTGCTTTTAGTGATTTGCCAGATGAAATAACGCCAGAACTTGTTACAAAAAGCAGTATAGAACCTGTCCTAAAAACTATTGTTGAAACTATTCCAGAGCCTCAAGGATCGCTAGATTCACCGTTTCAAATGTTAATCTCGAATATTGACTATGATCCATATTTAGGTCGAATTGCTATCGGCAGGATAGAAAATGGTACTGTAGATGCAAAATCTGAGGTTACAGTTGTTAATTATCATCAAGCAGATAAAAAATCAAATGGTACAATTTCAAAATTGATGCAGTTTGACGGCCTAGAAAGGCAAGAGA
Source organism: Clostridiaceae bacterium (assembly GCA_012518845.1). Lineage (GTDB taxonomy): Bacteria > Bacillota > Clostridia > Saccharofermentanales > DTU023 > UBA5436. Next base: position 13,884 of record JAAYRJ010000104.1, on the reverse strand, counting down.
TAACTTCTGCCGCAGTTGGAGAAATTGTAGCCATTAGTGGGATTGAAGATTTAGCCATAGGAGATACAATATGTAGTGTAGAAGATCCAGTAGCTTTACCTTTTGTACAAATAGATGAACCAACAATTGCTATGACATTTGCAGTAAATGATAGTCCTTTTGCTGGCTTAGAAGGTGAGTTTGTTACGAGTAGACATTTGCGTAGTCGTTTGGAGAGAGAAGTTTTTACAAATATTTCAATGCAAATGGCAGAAACTGATTCGACTGAAAAATTTATTATTAAAGGTAGAGGCGAACTACACATTTCTATTTTAATAGAAACTATGCGACGTGAGGGATATGAATTTCAAGTTTCCAAACCCCAAGTAATCTCAAAAGAGATAGATGGTCAAATCATGGAGCCTGAAGAATTAGTAATGATTGATGTTCCAGAAGAATACATGGGTGCGGTCATTCAAAAAATGAATGAGCGAAAAGCAACTTTAATCAAGACTGCTCCGCCCGAGCGTGGCTACATTAGATTAGAGTTCAAAATACCCGCTAGGGGGCTCATTGGATATCGTTCTGAGTTTTTGACCGACACCAAGGGCAATGGTATAATCAATAGCATTATTGATGGATACACTCCCTGGAAAGGTGATATCGAAAGTCGTAACCATGGGGTTCTAATAGCATACGAAGATGGAACTGCGGTTACTTATGGTCTTTATAGCGCAGGTGAGCGTGGCGAATTATTTATTAAACCAGGTGAAAAAGTGTATAGAGGCCAGGTTATTGGCACGACTATGCAAAAAGAAGATGTAATAGTCAATGTCTGTAAAAAGAAACAAATGACAAATATTAGAGCTGCTGGAAGTGACGATGCTTTAAAATTGTCACCAACTTTAAACCTGAGTTTAGAACAATATCTCGAATTTATCACAGATGATGAATGGATTGAAGTAACACCTGCAAATATTCGAGTCAGGAAAAAGATTCTTGATCACAATAAAAGATTAAGACAAGCTACAAAAACCAAATCTTAGTAGCTAGAATGAGGCAAGATGTCTTCTAAAACATTTAAAACATTATCGATAATAATAATTATTATTGCTTTTATTTTCATTGCATTCCTTGGATTTGTGAATGGATTCGATTATGTTAAGGCACAAAATGAACGGATGTCAAACTTACAAGATTATTATCTAGAGCACAATACAAGTCCTGTATCTGAAGATACAGTTGGTGCTTTACAAATTGAAATTCCAAGAGCGGCCAGTGTAGATGATATTGCTACAATTTTGAAGGAAAATGAATTAATAGATAATGAATTTCTTTTCAAAGTTATTTCTAAATTTAATGGTTTCGATGGTCAATATCAATCAGGAACTCATTATTTAACAGATGAATTAAGTTATGATGAAATAATGTTTGTCCTAACCCATGCACCAGAGGCAATCACAGTTACCATTCCTGAAGGTTTTACCTATAAACAATTACAAGAAAGATTAATAGAATCAGGTCTTAATATCGATGTACAATATATGGATGATCTGGTACGAAGACCAAACGTTTTCTTAGATTATCCTTTTGTAAAAAATCTTACAGTGCATGAAGATCGAGAATGGTTGCTCCAAGGATATCTATGGGCAGATACATATAAATTTGATTCAAGTATGGATGAAGAAGCAATTTTACGTGTGTTTTTGAATAATACTCTCAATAAATTGTCGAATAAGGAATATCAAAAACGGGCAGATGAATTGGGCTTAACTATGGATGAGGTAATAACTTTGGCTTCAGTCGTTCAAGCTGAAGGAATAAACTCTGAAATGTATAAAATAAGCAAGGTTTTCTTAAACCGACTAGAAGCGGACATGAATTTAGGTTCTTGTGCAACTATAAATTATTTGAGACTAGAAAATGATGAAGAACCCGTTTTTTGGGTAATGCAATCCGATTTAGATCGTTTTCAAAACAACCCATATAATACTTATGCCTTTAATGGCTTGCCTCCAGGACCTATTAATAATCCAGGTATTGCAGCAATTGAAGGCGTTCTCTGGCCTGCTTCTGAAAAAACTTGGGAAAATGCTTCGAATTATTATTTTTTTGCTGCTGATGGAGAAGGTAACAATGTCTTTGCTCAAACAGAGGAAGAGCATTTTCGTAATGTCGAACATTATAGTAGTTTAAATCAAGGTGAAGAATGATAGAGTTATTAGCGCCAGCAGGTGATTTAGAAAAATTCCAAAAAGTAATTCAATATGGAGCAGATGCTGTTTATCTAGGTTTGAATCAATTTAACTTAAGAGCAGCAGGGGGTAATTTTGATAATAGAACTTTACCACAAGTTATCGCTGAAGCTCATTCAAAAAATGTAAAAGTTTATGTCACTTTGAATAGCTTAGCTCGTGATACAGATTTTTCTGATTTAGAAATTGCAATTAAGGATATTGCAGATGCAAAAGCAGATGCAGTAATAATTTCTGATCCAGGTGTTATGCAATTAGTTAAAGACATTGCTCCAGAAATTGATATTCACATAAGTACTCAAAGTAGTGTTCTAAATAGTAAAACTGCCAAATTTTGGTATGATCAGGGAGCAACCAGAATTATTCTGGCAAGAGAATTGTCTTTAAAGGAAATACGCGAGTTTAGGAAAGCTCTGCCTAAAGATTTAGAACTAGAAGCATTTGTTCATGGAGCAATGTGCATGTCGTATTCAGGTCGTTGTCTTTTATCTGATTATTATAACAAAAGATCTGCCAATCGCGGTGCTTGTACACAGCCTTGTCGTTGGAATTATGAAGTCGAGCCACTTTTATTGACTGAACAAGGGCATAAAGACAGGCCATTAATTTTGGAACAAGATGAAAATGGTTCATATCTTATGAGTTCATCTGATCTATGTATGATCGAATATATTCCAGAATTAGTTGAGGCTGGGATTGTCAGCTTTAAAATAGAAGGTCGCACAAAAAGCGCTTTTTATGCTTCTACTATTGTAAAAACCTATCGTGAGGCGATCGATTATTATCTACAAAATCCAGACAACTATCAAGTAAAAGATGAGTGGTTAGAAAATTTAAATCATACAGTGCATCGTCATTACGATACAGGATTTTTCTTTCAAGATACAGCACAACCACTAGCTGAACAAGATGCAAAAATTCACGCTGAAAAAACTTTATATAAGCAAGCAAAAGTTATTGCTGAAGTTCGTGATCAGTTAAATAATGAGTACCTGGTTTTAGAACAAAAAAATAAAGTTGAACCTGGAACAAAAGTAGATTTAATCATGCCAAAGGGGGATACACTTCATTTTGAAATCACAGAATTGTTTGATTTAAATAAAAATGAAATCGACTCAACCCCACATCCAAAAATGCTCTTTTTGATTCCGTTTCCAGATGCTGAGTTGATTCCAAAGGGTTCATATCTAAGACAATTAGAACAATAATAGCGACGCTATGTAAAAAATACCTATTAATAGTAATGAGGGGCTGAAAAATCTTTCGCTCCTCATTTTTTTAAGTAGTGATATTTTGTTGTCACTTTTCCAAATGGGGTTTACTGTTGTCATTTGCTCAATAATTATTAATACTGGTAAGAAAATGCAAAGTGAAAGTAGAACATTCAATATTAAGGGGAAATAGTCACTCAAAGAGCTAGCTCTACTAAAGGTAAAATTGAATAACTCAATTTTACTTAAAAGATAATGATATGAAAAACAAAAGCAAAAATGGAATACAACATTTAAGCTATAATGACCAAATGAAATAAAAATATATGAACTTAATATTCCAAGCCCAAATGTAGGGATAAAAAGCTGGGGATTAAAGCTAAGCAGAGCAGTAATAAGACCTTGGGTGAGAAGCAGTTTAAATTCTACTTTAGATCCAAAATTTCTTTTGATTAATATTTGACGCAGACCAAATTCTTGTAAAAAAGCTGGTATAAAACACAATACGAGTAGATATATCAAGATATGTGAAAAACTATTTCCAATGAAATAATCAATATATGGTGCTTCTGTCCAGGTACTATGAATAAAATTTAATTTTTGTAACAGCAGAGAAATTAAACTATTAAAAATATTTAGCAGGTTGGCAGTAACAAATCCAAGTAATAAGATTAGGATAAAAAGTATTGGTTTTGTTTTCCAGTTAATATCATTAATAGATTCAGATCGATAGGCAGAATAAAACAAAATAGGCAATCCATAGCTAAAAAACAGAAAAAACAAGTTTATTAGAACTATTAATTTCCAAGTAGTCACACTTGTTTCTCTAAAATATGTGTAAATTCCATAAATTAAGAAAAACGACAAACAACCTAACATTACAAAAAACAAAAAGCTAATTGTCCTAGGCTTTTTATCTGTTTCACCATTTTTATTATTCTTCTCACTTTTTGGAGTAGGATTAACAATACGTATTTTTATAGGCCGAATACCATTTTCTTGCCCTTTTTCCTTATTCATGTCCAATATTCTAAATTATTGTTATCAATGTTGCAATATCAATAAAAACATCAAAAAGAAAGCTTATTATTTATTACTATTGCTAAAAACAAACCTAACGCAAGAAATGGTGCATAGATAATACGTAAATTCTTATTATTAGCACAGCATACAAAATATTGTGAAAAACATTCTGATTTAGTTTTGAATAATTTTAGCAAGATTAGATTCAATAAAATGAAAACCAAACTAAAAGACAAGCTTAGAACCAAATAGTCAATTCCATAAGTATAATAAACAAGCATTATTAGTTTAATATCCCCACCCCCAATTAAATACTTACCTGTTAATTTTTCAAAAATTACTACAATTAATACAAGCAATAGGTAAAATATCACTGCGAAGAGAATATTTTTAACAATAAATAAACTTTGATATTGCCAAAATTCTACAATAATATATATCAAGAAAACAAAAATAACTTCCTTATTTAGAATTTTGTTGATTTTTGTGTCTGTATAGGCAAATCGGATAAACGGTACGAATTTTAGGAGATTAATAAACAATTTCATATCCATAAAAACAATATATATCAACATAGATACGGATTATTTGATATATTTTGTGAAAAAATTGAAATTTGATAACATAGTTAGGGTATATATGAGGCAGTATTTACATAATCATTATCATATTAATGTAAAAACATATATAGTTTAATAATAAATTCAGTTAGTAGGAGATTTTTTACTTATGAGAGAAAATTTAGTTAAAAAAATCAAATCGAATTTAGCTGCAGAATTTGGCAAGAATATCAAAAATGCAACTGAGCATGAGGTTTGGCAATCTATTTCAAAATCTGTAATGGAAATATTAACAGAAAATTGGGAAGAAACGAGAGAAAAATATAAGCAAACTAGACAGGCACATTATTTTTCTGCTGAATTTCTAGTGGGACGTAGTTTAGTCAACAACTTAGTAAATTTAGGTATTTATGATGAAATGCAAGAAGCAGTTCAAGAATTAGGCTTTGACTTAAATGATCTAGAAGAACAAGAAACCGATCCAGGATTAGGAAATGGTGGTTTAGGTCGATTAGCTGCTTGTTTCTTAGATTCAAGTACAACTTTAGACTATCCTGTTACTGGTTATGGTATTTTATATCGCTATGGTTTACTCAAACAAGTTTTTGAGAATGGTTTTCAAAAAGAATATCCAGACGAGTGGATGGAGTACCCATATCCGTTTAATGCTAGAAGAGAAGACGACCGAGTTAAAGTTCACTATCAGGACTTTGATGTCTATGCTGTGCCATATGATTTACCAGTAACTGGCTTTGGCACAGATAATGTAAATACTTTACGTCTCTGGCGTCCTATGCCTGCGGAAGCTTTTGACTTCAATTTATTTAATTCACAGAGATTTGATGATGCTGTTGTTGAGAGAAATAGAATAGATGATATTTATCGAGTATTATATCCAAACGATACTTCATATGATGGAAAAGTTTTGAGAGTAAGGCAACAATATTTCTTTGTTTCTGCTTCATTACAAAATATAGTTAGTAATTTTGAAAAAATACATGGTAATGATTTTTCTAAGTTTCCAGAATATAATGTTATTCAATTAAATGATACTCATCCAGTTCTAGCTATTCCTGAACTAATGCGTATTTTAATTGATGAGAAAAATGTTTCCTTTGAAGATGCTTTTGCAATTACAGGAAAAACTTTTGCATTTACAAATCATACTGTTTTGCAAGAAGCATTGGAGAAGTGGGAAATTAGTATTTTCCAATTTTTATTCCCAAGAATATTAGAAATCATCGAGGCCATTGATCAAAAATTGCGTAGTGAGTTAAAATCCTTAAATATTATTTCGCATGATATTGAGAAAAATTCTATTGTTCATGATGGTATGATTCACATGGCTAATTTATCCGTATATATGTCATTTTCGGTAAATGGTGTTGCTCAAATTCATAGTAATATTTTAAAAGATGAAACATTTAATTTTTATTACAAATTATGGGAAGATAAATTTAACAATAAAACAAATGGTGTTACACCGCGTAGATGGCTCAGAACTTGTAATCCAAAATTATCTGCCTTACTAACGGAGCTTTTAGGTAGTGAAGACTGGGTAACAGATTTAACCTTATTAGATAAATTGACGCCATATAAAAACGATGAAAAGGTTCTCAAACGTCTTTATGAGATTAAACATGAAAACAAAGTTGAATTAGCGAATTACATTGAAGAAAAAGAAGGAATCAAAATTGATCCTAATTCAGTTTTTGACATTCAAATTAAGCGTGTACATGAATACAAAAGACAATTGTTAAATGCCTTTGCAATTCTCGATCAATATTTTGATCTCAAAGATAATCCTGACAAAAAGATCACACCAATTACATATATATTTGGTGGAAAATCTGCTCCAGGTTACTTTAGAGCAAAAGCTATTATTAAATTTATTAATGAAATTGCTAATAAGGTTAATAACGATCCAGACGTTAACGAAATGATGAAAGTCGTTTATGTCCAAAATTATAATGTTTCTTATGCAGAGAAGTTATTCCCAGCTTCAGACATTTCAGAACAAATTTCTACTGTAGGTAAGGAAGCTTCCGGTACAGGTAATATGAAATTTATGATGAATGGAGCTTTAACTTTAGGTACTCATGATGGTGCAAATATAGAGATTGTGGAAAAAGCTGGTGAAGAGAACAACTTTATGTGGGGCTCTAATTTAGATGATTTCCCTGCTACTTTTGAGTATTATCATTCACGTTGGCAATATGAAAACATTCCAGGCTTGAAACGTGTTGTTGATTCTTTAGTTGATGGTACTTTTGATGACAATGGTACTGGTAAATTCCACGATTTACATAATAGCTTATTAAATGGTACAAAATGGGATAAAGCAGATATGTACTATGTACTTGGTGACTTTGACGAATATCGCAAGCGTCGTGCCGATGCCTTAGAAGCATATAAAGACAAAAAAGAATGGGCTAAAATGTGCTGGCATAACATTTGCAAGAGCGGTCACTTTAGTTCAGATCGTACTATTAGTCAATATGCTGAAGAGATCTGGAAAGTTGAACCAACACCAATTAAATCAAAGTCTTTATTAGGCTGGTTAACAGGTAAGAAATAATAAAGGAAAGGAATCTAAATGGCAGAATTTAAATATGAAGTAAAGAAAAATCTAGGACAACTGAGTGAAGGCAGATCGGGCTGGAGTAGACAAGTTAATATGGTCAGTTGGAATGACAATCCTGCAAAACTAGATATCAGAGATTGGGCTCCAGAAAATGCAAAAATGAGCAAAGGCGTTTCTTTATCTTATGAGGAAGCTGCAATCTTAAGAGAAATACTAAATGAAATAGAGTTAGATGAAGTCTTCGATTAATAAGATCATAAAGATTAAACCTAACTTTTAACTAATCAAAAAGGAAGCAGAAATGCTTCCTTTTTGATTAAATTGATTTGTTTAATTTTAAATATATTTTATCTTGGTGGTATATATTTTGTGTCAACAAGTTCACCATAAACAAGATAACGCCCAGTTTGATCCCACCACATATTGTTCCTAACAATACAAGTGATCATCAGAACTTCACTTTCTACTTTTGGTTCTTCTTCATAAAGACGGTTATAAAGTTCTGACTCATCAATAGCTTCAGCTTTATGAACTTTGTAATAGTATCTAGTCCTATTTTCTAAAATGTCTATCGTAAACTCATCTCCAGCTTTCACTTCATTTAGCCTGTTAAAAACACGACCATAATCAATAAACCAGTGTCCAAAAATCAAAGCTCTACCTTTTTCACCGATTGGATCAGATTCTGGTGTATGACCAACACCATACCTGATTGCAATAAGTGAATCGTCATTTGCTATAGGTGTAATCAAATCTATGACAGGAATTTTCAAGGAACCTATGAAATCAATTACTACATTACCATTTGCATCATAAACAATTTCATCAGGATTAATTCCTTGACCAAAATCTTCGTATGATTCACCTGGAACTTTATTGGCATTTGGATCAACTGTAATTGAAACTATATCTTCAATCTCGTCCTTCTCTGGCTCTTCTTCAGAATCAAATTTTGCAATTACTTCTGCCACGACTTCAGTTTCTATCTTTTTTTGCTTATGATTACGAATTTTGGGTTCGATAAAAAAATATGCTGCCCCAACCAGGCACACCACTATTAAAATATCAAGAAAAATTAAGATTGGTCTTTTTTTATTTTTAGATTTTTGTTTTGATTTTTTTGCCAAAAAATCACTCCTTACGTATTAGTTTATTTATATTTCTAAAAAAAGTTTAGAAAATGATTATCAATTGATATGAATATAGTAAACAATTATGCAAAAAAAAGAAATAATTTCATAAATGGTAACAAGTAGCCAATAGTTTGATCACATTTTCTACTTTCCAGGCGTAATCCAAAAAATCATGTTATATTATCAATAGTTAATTTTGGAGGTAAAAAATGAAAAAACAAGGTAAGATCTCAGTTACTGCTGAAAATATTTTCCCGATAATACGTCAATGGCTTTATTCATCACAAGATATCTTTTTAAGAGAAATCATTTCTAATGCAGCAGATGCGATTACCAAACGTCAACATTTAGCAAATTTAGGTAAAGTAGAAAAATATGATGAAGAGCCTCAGATAGAGGTTGTTCTAAACACAAAAGAAAATACATTAACTGTCTCAGATAATGGGATTGGGATGTCGGCTGATGAAGTAAACAAATATATAAATGAAATTGCTTATTCAGGCTTAGTTGATTTTGTAGAAAAATATCAAGATCAAAGCGATAGCGGTGCTCAAATAATTGGGCATTTCGGTTTAGGCTTTTATTCTTCTTTCATGGTTGCTGATAAAGTTGAGATAGACAGTAAATCTTGTTTTACCGAAAATGAAGCTGTTCACTGGCTAAGTGAAGAGGGAATAGAATATCAAATGCAAACATCTGATAAAGCTGAAATTGGTACAGATATCATCATGCATTTGACAGAAGAAGCAATTAAAGAATATAACGAGTTCAAAATTAGAGAAACTATTCTTAAATATTGTCAATTTATGTCTTATCCTATTTATTTTTCAGTTATTTCTGATGAAGAAGAAACGGATGCAGACGAAGATAAAGCAACAGAAGATGAGCGTGAAGAAAGAAAACCAATCAATAACCCAGATCCTTTATGGAACAAAAATCCAAATGAAGTAGAGGATCAGGAATATATTGATTTTTATCATGAGCTTTTCCCAGGCATGGATGAACCACTCTTTTGGGTTCATCTTAATTTAGATTATCCTTTCCGCTTAAAAGGCATTTTATATTTCCCTAGCACAGATGTTCGTTATGAAAACTTAGAAGGAAGAATCAAAGTTTTCTATAATCAGGTGTTTGTAGCAGACAATGTGCCAGAAATAATTCCAGAGTTTTTGTTTTTATTAAAAGGATGTATCGATTGCCCGGATTTACCTTTAAATGTCTCGCGTAGTTTTTTACAAGATGATCAATACGTAAAAAAATTGTCAGGTCATATTGTTAAGAAAGTAGCAGATCGTTTAGTTAAAGTATCCAAGGACGAACCTGAACAATATCAAGCATGGTGGAAATATCTTCAATTATTCATCAAATATGGCATGATGCGTGATCAAAAATTCGCAGATCGAGTCTATGATATTGCTTTATTAGAAAATACAGAGCATGAATTTACTTATTTAAAGGACTTCAATATTGATGTTTCTGATAGTGCAGATAATACCGAAAATCAAATAGAAAAAATTTACTATATTGATGAAGAAAACACTTTATCTCCCTATGTTGCTTTAGCACAAAAACAAGACAAACAAGTTTATCTTATGACCGAAGACATTGATGTTCAATGGATGTCTTTTATCGAATATCAATCGCAAGGAAAATTAAAATTTGTACGTGTTGATGCCGAATCAGATTTAGATGCTGAGGATGCGAAGGAAACAGAATTAGATCAAAAAACTCAGGATGAATTTATTGAACAATTGAAAAAGTTGGATCAAGATAATTATCACGTAAAATTTCAACATAGTGGTACAGATGCGCTTCCATTAATGATTAGAGAGAACGAAGAGTATCGTCGAATGAAGGATCTATTAGAACAAATTGAGCGCGCTGGTGATGAACAGACTTTAGAATCATATAAATCCATGTTTGCTGGACAAGAAAATAAACAGACTTTGATTGTTAATTTAGATCAACCCATTTTCACAGATGGGGTAAGGCAGAACCCAGAGTTAATAAGTTATTTACTAAAACTTGCTAAACTAGGACAAGGAGAATTAAAAGGATCCGAATTCATAGAATTCTTAGAAGAGAGTGCCAATTATGCTTTCAAAGGGACTGAAGATAACTGAACGAACTAATTCAATTTCACTGTTTGTTGAGCGCAATCCAGACCAAGATTATCGATTAGATTTATACTATGATTTGTTAAATGATCTAAGAATAGAAAACAAAAAAATTCGTCTATTTGAAAAATACGAAATTTATGGACTTTCTCAAGAGGAAATCTTGAGTGTAAATTTTCAAGTGTTTTCAACTCTTAATTTAGATCAGATAGTTGATCCAACTGAATTATTTGACCAAGGTTATATCTTGCCTTTTGCTTATAAAAACCAAGAGGCAGATATTAAAACCTTGTCTGCAAAAAAATTATTACAGTTGTATTTTCCATATCGGGATTTAGATTTACGACGTACGGAAATCTTAATATTTAAAGATGATTTGGCTGATGCAGAAAAAAAAGCTCTAACTACCCATTTAAAGAAAAATTCCAGTGTTTCAAAGACTAGTTTACGTAATCAAGGTTTTGTCGTTTCTGCCCAAAATGATTTTTCAGAGGAATTAGAAAAAGTTGAATTGCAAGCAGAAGAAGATTTAAAAAGCTTTAAGTTAGAGCAAAAATTAAATATGCCATTAACTAACTTGAGTAAACTTCGTACCTATTACAGACGTTTAGAAAATGATCCAACCAATTTAGAATTAATTTTTTGGGATGAATATTGTCAATTTGAAAGAGTATATCATGGTGATTTGAAAACAGAAGAAATAGAAAAAGAAAATGATCCTAAAATTTATGAAAATACTTTAGTAAGGATTACTTCGTTAGCGAAACATAATTTTACATGGAGCTCTATCAAAGAAAATGATTTGATTCTGAGAGTGGGATCGAGACTTGATCAGAAACGGATGGCAAGTAGCCTAGAGAATTTGGGTCTTAACCGCTATAATCAGGGTATTTTAGAATTATTTATTAAAAATTCGAAGGCGATTTCATTATGCAAACAGGTATATGATTTATCGTTTCAACCCTTATTAACAACCTTGATGTCCTTACCTGGAAATGTAGTTTTAAATTTAGATGTATTATCTTTTTTTGAATCAAATATTTCTCTAAACCATCTGTTGATCAATACTTTAACCAATCAATTATTAATTATTATTTCACCAGAAGATAGAAATAAATTCTTTAAGGAGGCATATCAATACGATATAGAAGCTCAGGTGTTGGGTAAGGTAGGAAAAAACCAATTTGAAGAAAAATCAGCAAATAAAGATAAAACGCCAGGATTACAAATTTATTATCAAGGTAAAAAGATTATTAACTTGCCTAAAAATCTAAGCTTTATTCCTAATCAAAAAACGTTTACCTTAGTAAATATCAATAAAAAGATGATAGCTAGTCTAAAAAAACAAAAGCGTAGCAAGACTAGCCAAAAAAACAATAAAAGTTCAGGTAAAACAAATAAAAATATTTTAAAAAAGATCAACAAGTATTTTTTAGATAAACAAATTTTGCTCCTTCAATATCCGGGTAGCAAAGACTCTTATTTATTTGATGAATATTTTGAAGCAGTTCAAGTTGAATACAAAATCCACAACATTAATTTACTTAATAATGATCGCTATCAAAATTCAATTCAAAAATTATTAAATTTGGTAGGTAATGCAGATTTTCTTATTTTACCAGATGCTGATCAAATAAAAGACCAATTTATAGCAACTGACAAATTGCTTACGATTTTACTAGAAAATGGAAGCGTTAAAAATGCTATCAACGAGTTTCTTGCTAGTGATGGTAAAATTCTTGCATTCGGTAATGCTTTTGAAGCTTTAATACAATGTGGTTTGTTGCCATATGGTCGCTATCGTAATTGGGGGGACTTACAAGGCTATTTTTATCCAGATATTGTTTCTCAAGATCCATTGCAGTTTAATAAGTTATTGTTCTTGCCACCAGAGCTCTGGGAATTTTGTTTAAATGAGGAAGTTCAAATAATATATGATGAAAATCAGGGGCAAGAAAATATATTGGCGATGCTAGATTCAAATTGTCAAATTTTGGGGTCGCAGTTAGATTTTGATAAATTGTTAGAACAAAATCAAGAAATAGTTTTAGATCTTTTGAAAGAAGTTTCATTAATAGAAAATTCCTTAACAGAAGATTCTAAGGACTAAATTATTGATTTTTGCTAAAAGGTACAAAAAATTAACCAGATCATTGATCAACCTGAACAAGCTCAGACATATTGATTGATTCCCTTGCTATTACAATTTTATAATTGTATGCATTATAGCTAGGAGATTTTTTGTGTCAAATAAAAAGATAACTTTAGTTTTAAGTAGTATAACTACAGTCTTAGTCGTTGCAGTATTTGTCTTGGGATATTTTAAGACCCAAAATGACAGTACAGGTGCAGATTTTTTACGTATACAAAAAGATTCATTAGAAGAAGCCGAACAAAATAACAATGAAAATTCAGCAAGAAATTCTAGTGTTACTGAAAAGCAAACAGAAGAATTTTTTGAGATCAGTTTAGAAGAAATTAAAACTGCTGAAGATAAAAAGATAACTGTAAAAACAGAACCTAATGGAACTAATACTGAACTAGAATCTGCTGAGCTAAATGCAGAACCAGAATCTACTAAGACGAATATAGATTTGGTAGAAGAAGTTACATCAGAATCAAAACAAGATGTAAAACTTGTGACAGAAACAGAAGAAATTCCATTTGAAACTCTAGAATTTTTTGTTGACTGGTTAAGTCCTGGCGAATCTGAAAAAACAATCAACGGTGTCAATGGAGCCGTTGAGATTGTTTACCAAGTAATATATCAGGATGGAAAGCCAATCAAAAAAATTGAAAAGACACGTGAGATTGTCAAAAATCCAATTCGAGAGGAGATAGCAATAGGAGCTGAAAAGAAAGTTGCTAAGGCTACAACTTCTGAGACACCGGCACCAACAGCAAATGCAAGCAATAATCCTACTGAATCAAGCAATCAAGCTAGCACTACCACAAGTAATAATCAAGCTAATAATACGTTTAGTCCAACTACTACAAGTGCCCCAGAACCTACGGAAACTCC
>JAAYRJ010000103.1 GCA_012518845.1 Clostridiaceae bacterium | reverse complement strand
GAAGTACAAAAACGTAGTTTAGAAATTGGTAAAAAAGCAGTTGATTTTGCTAATGATTTAGGAATTAGAATCATTCAATTGGCTGGCTATGATGTCTATTATGATGAAGGTGATGAAGAGACAGAACAAAATTTTGCCAAAAATTTACGTGTTTTAACAGAATATGCTGCTTCTAAGGAAGTTGTTCTAGGTTTTGAAACAATGGAAACTCCATTTATGGACACAGTAGAAAAGTCCATGCATTATGTTGATTTGGTTCAAAGTGCATGGCTTGGTGTTTATCCAGATATTGGAAATTTAACAAATGCTGCTAAATTGTATGATCACGAAGTTAATGATGATTTAAACAAAGGTAGAGGTCACATTTTTGCTGCTCATTTAAAAGAGACAAAACCTGGCCATTATCGTGAAATTCCCTTTGGAACAGGTCATACAGAATTTGTCAAAAACATTGAATGTCTCAAAGATATAGGAGTTCGTTCCTTTGTTGGCGAATTTTGGTATGTAGGCCAAGCAGATTGGAAAAAAGATGTGGCTTTTGCCAATGAATTTTTAAGAGACAAATTAGATCAAGTTTTTGTAGATTAAACAAAATAATTTTCTAAGTAAAACAAGAGCAGATAATTGATTGTACTTAACATTCAATTGTCTGCTCTTTTAATGTTATTTATAATTAGTTATTAACTTAAAAAACAATTTTGAGAAAATCAGAGTTCAACTTGGATGACATCCACCCCTTTTTTTCTTATTTTATCGACCTCTAATGCATTAGCTTCGCTATCTGTTATTAAATAATCAACATTTTCAATATCTGAAAAAATATAATTGTGATTAATACCAATTTTTCGATTGTCGGCAACAATAATTACTTTATCCAAACTACTACTAATCATTTCTCGATTTACAGTTAATTCATCTAAAGCAGCAGAAGACACGCCGCGTTCTGCTGAAATACCACTAACACCTAAAATACAAACATTTGCTAAAATATTTTTGACAGTTGAGATAGCATGATCTCCAGTCATAGCAAATTTCGAATTTCCGATACTGTTCTTATGGATAATTTCACCACCAGTTAAAATCACTTTAACATTAGGCTTTGCCTGTTCGAACAAAGCCCTAGCATTATTTGTAATAACTGTAACAAAATTATAATCAATATATTTAATGACTCGTACTGCTGTTGAGCTTGAATTTATATAGACAACATCACCAGATTCAAGCATAGAAGCTGCCTGCTTTGCAATCATTTCCTTTTCTTCTATTTTTGTATTGTACATCAAATCACTATCAAACTCAGGAATGACATTAGTTACAAAACCTTCGTTAGTGCTTCTGACACTGGTAGAAATAATTTTCTTATCTTTTAAATAATTTAAATCACGCCTAATAGTAGATTCTGAAACCTTAAAACGCGAGGCGAGCTCGCTTAGTTCTATGCCAGAATCATTTTGCAAGACTTGAATTATATTGGCTCTACGATCTCTAATTTCTGCATCAGAACTTCTCATTCTTAACTCCTTTATATTTAATAATAAATAATAGTTAATTAAAAAACTATATGTAAAAATACATTATCACGCTTCATTATACCACTAAGATAACGATAAAATTTCAATAAATTTCATATAAATTTGAAAATATGAAGAAAAATAATTTATTTGCATAAAAATCGAATTATATGAAGATTAATTGCGGGATTAGCTAAATTCGAGCACGAAAAATCAACAAAATGTGAATTGTATGAAAATATATGAAATGCTAGCATAATCTCACGGTCGAAAATTTAAAAGCTCTTAGTAGTAGTGTGGTTTCAAGAATAGGAGATTTTTTGAATTATGAACGTAGAAAAAAAATCTATAGCTGAGTTGAATCTTTGTTATGCAATTGGCCAAATCAAATCAGGGGATGAACATTCTTTTGTTGTTGCAACCGAAAAAGAAGGCGAGTGTCAACGATTTGATTTAGAAGGAAATTATCTCGAGACAGTTTGGACTGAGCCTGGTGGCGTCATGACTTTACTTCAAGTTCCGAACAGTAATGGTGCATTCTTATCAACCCATAAATTCTATTCACCGAATAACTCTAAAGAAGCTCTCCTAGTTTTAGCAACTCCTGTTAACTCAGATGGCGAGCCTGTAGAAACTTTGGCAGAGGAACATACGTGGCTAGTTACAGAATTAGCTGAAATACCATTTCTCCATCGTTTTGATATTTTATCACGCAATGGCAAATACTATATCATTGCATGTGCTCTAAAATCTGATCACGAATACAGAGATGATTGGACACATCCAGGAAAAATCTTGGTGGCAGAATTACCCGAAAATTTATTAGATTATGATCTCAATCAGGGAAAGCCTTTGCCATTTACAGTTATTAAAGACGGTCTTACCAAAAATCATGGTTACACCAAACAAATTTATAATGGTGTTGAAACCTCTTTAGTAGGCACAGAAAATGGTGTTTTCCGTGTTACTCCACCTGCTAATGACAATGATGATTGGCAAGTAGATAGAATAATTGATATGCCAACAAGTGATGTCAGAGTTATTGATATTGATGGTGATGGGATGCTTGAATACATGACTTTTGCTCCATTCCATGGAGAAGATTTGTATGTATTCAAAGAAGTTGATGGCAAATTAGAGCAAATCTATCATCATGACGAACCCATGCCATTTTTGCATGCTTTGTGGGCTGGTGAATTAAATGGTGTGCCAACCTTCCTCGTAGGTAATAGACATGGCGACAGAGATCTATTTGCTATGCGTTATGACAATGAAAAAGAAGAGTTTTTTTTCATACAAATAGATCATGACTGTGGCCCAACAAATGTAGATGTTTATCAATATGAGGGACACGATTATATTATTGCTACAAATCGTGAAATTAATGAGGTAGCGCTTTATAAACTAAGCTAATGTAGAAAAAATAGTCATTTTCTAGTAAAACAAAACTTGACAAAAGAAAGGAAGAGAACATGACAAAAATTGATGAAATTACAAGAGAAAGTTGGATTCTTGGTGCATTTCCAGAGTGGGGAACATGGCTCAATGAAGAGATTGACAACACAGTTGTAGAACCAGGTACATTTGCGATGTGGTGGCTTGGTGTTGTGGGTATCTGGTTTAAAACAGAAAACGATACAAACCTTGCAATTGATCTATGGTTTGGCAATGGCAAGAGAACTCAAAAAGTTGAAAACATGAAACCATATCATCAAATGCGTAATATGATGGGTGTCAAAAAACTTCAACCTAACTTAAGAGCGTATCCTATCGTCTACGATCCGTTTGCAGTAACAAAGTGTGATGCTGTTATTTCAACACACTATCACAATGACCATATTGATCCTT
>JAAYRJ010000102.1 GCA_012518845.1 Clostridiaceae bacterium | reverse complement strand
TTTCTACGGGGATTAATTATAACATAATTGCTTAATTTGATTTTAGGATTTTATTACTCTTGTTCACCATAATCTGCTTCTGCCAAGCGAACATAAGTTTCATAACGCTCTCTAGCTGCTTCTGCACCTTTTGCAAAAATTTCATCAACTTTTTCTTTATCGTATTTTCTCAATAAAGAAGTATAACGAACTTCTTGTTCAAGGAATTCACGATAATCTTTCTTAGGTTCTTTTGAGGTTAAAGTAAATGGATTTTCACCCTTATCAGCTTTTCTTGGATCATAATTCCAAAGATGCCAGTAACCTGTTTCAACAGCGTCTTTTTCTCTAGTTTGAGAAACTGTAAGCCCACCGCGAATACCATGTGAGATACATGGTGCATAAGCGATGATAATTGAAGGACCGTTATAAGCTTCTGCTTCAGCAATAACACGTAAGGTATGTGCTTGATTTGCACCCATTGAAATTTGTCCTACGTAGACATATCCATAGGTAGTAGCCATTAAGCCAAGATCTTTCTTTCTGACTGGTTTACCACCAGCAGCAAATTGAGCAATTGCTCCGAGCGGAGTTGCTTTAGAAGCCTGACCACCAGTATTGGAATAAATCTCGGTATCTAATACAAACACATTAATGTCTTCACCAGATGCAAGAACATGATCTAGACCACCAAAGCCAATATCATATGCCCAACCGTCGCCACCAATAATCCAAGATGAACGTTTCATCAAGTAATCTTTTAATTCTAAAATGGAATCAACATATTTTTGTGCTTCTTCATTGTCACCAGAATAATCATTTAGAGCGGCAATCAAGTTATCAGATAATTCACGTGATTTTTCGCCATCTTCATAATCCGCAAACCAAGCATCAGCTGCTTCTTTAATTTTGTCATCAGAATCAAGCTCTAATAATTCTTCAAGCTTATTAGCAGCTCTAGCACGAATTTGCTTTGCACCCATGTGCATACCCATACCATGCTCAGCAGCATCTTCAAATAAGGAATTTGCCCAAGCTGGACCATGACCTTGATGATTTTTGGTATATGGAGATGATGGAGATGATGCACCCCAGATTGAACTACAACCGGTAGCATTTGAGATCTGCATTCTATCACCAAATAATTGAGTTAATAGTTTGATGTAAGGTGTTTCACCACAGCCTGCACATGCACCTGAGAATTCAAGTAATGGTTCTTCAAATTGAGAGCCTTTAACAGTTGTTTTTCTCATTGGATTTGCTTTTGGTTTTACTTCATTTTGTGTAAATTCCCAATTTTGAGCTTCATCCATGTGATCTTCGATTGGTTCCATTTCTAGAGCATTTCTTGGACAAATATGAGCACAAGAGCCACAACCAGTACAGTCTAAGACTGAAACTTGAATACGATATTGGAATTCTTCGTAAGGTTTGGAACCGCCAATTGTAATGTAGCCTTCTGGTGCTTTATCTGCTTCTTCATCATCAAGCAGTACTGGTCTAATTACAGCATGTGGGCAGACATAAGCACATTGATTACACTGGATACATAAATCTTCTTTCCAAGAAGGGACATTAATCGCAATACCACGTTTTTCGTATTGAGTTGTACCTACTGGGATATGACCATCTTCGCGATCAACAAAAGCAGAAACTGGTAAAGTATCACCTTGTTGACGATTCATGATATCAGCAATATTTTTAACAAAATCAGGAGCTTCACGTACAGGTAAAGGTTCATCTTCAAGCTTCGCCCATTCTGCTGGTACATCAACCTTAACTACGCTTTCGATACCAACGTCAACTGCTGCATAGTTCATGTCAACAATTTCTTGGCCTTTGCTACCGTAAGATTTGACGATCATTTCTTTCATATATTTAACAGCATCATCTACAGGGATAACTTCTGTTATTTTGAAATAAGCAGCTTGGCAAATTGTATTAATTCTCGAACCAAGACCAATTTCATTAGCCAAATCAACAGCATTAATTGTATAGAACTTGATATCATTTTGAGCTAAGAAACGTTTAACATTATTCGGCAAGTTTCTTTCTAGCTCTTCACCTTCCCATTGAGTATTCAATAAGAATGAACCACCTGGTTTTAGAGGTGAAAGCATATCATATTTGTCGACATAGGATTGATTATGGCAAGCAACAAAATCTGCACTATCAACCAAATAAGGAGCACGAATTGGTTGTTCGCCAAAACGCAAGTCAGAAATAGTAATACCACCAGACTTCTTAGAGTCGTAGGTGAAATACGCTTGAGCGTACATATCTGTGTGATCACCAATAATTTTGATTGAGTTTGTATTAGCACCAACTGTACCATCAGAACCTAGACCCCAGAAACGCGCTGCAACTGTACCTTCTTTTGCAACATCGATTGGATCACCAAGTGGTAATGATAAATGAGTAACATCATCATTGATACCAATAGTAAATCTTTCTAGTGGTTTATCATTTTGTAAATTTGTGAAAACGGCATTAATTTGATCAGGTGTTGTGTCTTTAGAGCCTAACCCGTAACGACCACCAACAATTAAAGGAGCATCGTTTACACCTTTAAAAGCACTTATAACATCTAAGTATAAGGGTTCACCTTGTGAACCAGGTTCTTTTGTTCGATCCAAGACTGCAATTTTCTTGACACTTGCTGGAATTGCTGCACGCAATAGTTCAATTGAAAATGGACGATACAAGTAAACATGGATAACTCCAACTTTGCGACCTTTTGCATTAAGATAGTCTACTGTTTCGCGCACTGTCTCATAAACAGAACCCATACAAATAATTATTTCTTCAGCATCTTCAGCGCCATAATAAACAAATGGCTTATAGGTGCGACCAGTTAGATCTGAAATTTGTTCCATGTAGTCTTCTACGATAGGTACTAACTTATCATAGAAAGGATTGGATGCTTCACGAGCTTGGAAATTAATATCTGGATTTTGAGCTGTACCACGAATAACTGGATCATTAGGACTCAGACTATTTTTACGGAATGCTTCGACAGCATCCATGTCAACTAATTCTTTGAGATCATCATAATCTAAAACTTCTATCTTTTGAATTTCATGTGATGTTCTAAATCCATCAAAGAAATGTAGGAAAGGAACACGTCCTCTAATTGCTGCTAAATGAGCAACTGCTGCAACTTCGTGTGCTTCTTGAACACTAGATGATGCTAACATAGCAAAACCAGTTTGGCGACAAGCCATTACGTCGGAATGATCACCAAATATGGATAATGCTTGACCAGCAATAGCTCTAGCTGATACATGAAAAACTCCAGGTAATAATTCACCAGCAATTTTATACATATTTGGTATCATTAATAATAGACCTTGAGATGCTGTATAAGTAGTTGTCAATGCACCCGTTCCTAATGAACCATGCATGAATCCAGCAGCACCTGCTTCGGATTGCATTTCAATAACATCAACTGTTTGACCAAATATGTTTTTTCGACCTTCTTGAGCCCATTGGTCAACATAATCTGCCATTGGCGAGGATGGAGTAATTGGATAAATACCTGCTACTTCAGAAAATGCATAAGAAGTATATGCGGCAGCGGTATTACCATCCATCGTCATAAACTGTTTGTTTTTTGACATATTTTTCTCCTTTTGAAAAATTAAACGATAAATTATATATTGTCACAAGTTTAATTATAACATAAGTTATAGGT
>JAAYRJ010000101.1 GCA_012518845.1 Clostridiaceae bacterium | reverse complement strand
TTCAAATAATTGTTGTAAACTATCCATAAACAGTTCCTTCTTTCTTTATTTATTTTTTTTCGTAGTATTAATTTACTACAAATTAGGAACTGTTTTCTCTTTTCCACCAAGTTTGGAACGCTATCATGATAGGATAAAAATTGGACTTGGTGGGTTAAGCCCATTACAATACAGAAAATCGATTGGTGCTAATATTTAAGTCCAAGTTTTTGTCCGCATACCCATCTGTACATTTAGAGGCTATCATTTACAATAGAACGAAAGTTAGGACTGAAGGTCAATGCTGAAAAATCAAGAGTAAGCAGACCGACTAGGACAAAGTTTCTAGGCTTTAGTTTTGTCAAGATGGGCGGAAGATGGGAAGCAAGACCACATAATGATTCTGTTCGAAGTTTCCAGAGGAAACTCAAGCAGCTTACAAAGAGAAGTTGGTCAATGAGCTTTAGAGAGAGAATCAAGCGGCTAAACTGGGTCATCAGGGGCTGGATAAACTACTTTCGTATAGGCAAAATGAAGGGACATATGCAACGCATAGATGGGCGATTGCGTACAAGGCTTAGAATAATTGCTTGGAAGCAGTGGAAAACCAGCAGGAAGAGATTCCAAGCTCTGGTAATGTTAGGTATCCCCGAATGGATGGCTAGACAATCAACAGGGTTTGGAAACCATTACCAGGCAGTGGCAAAAACCGCAGGCCTCAGGAAAATCTCAAAAGAGATATTTTCGAGGATGGGTTTAGTTAGCTGCCTAGACTACTATTTACGTTGAACCGCCGTATACCGATCGGTACGTACGGTGGTGTGAGAGGGGGAGACTATCCCCCTACTCGATTGAGAAAAATTTTATAAATTGATGAGCTATCTCAAATTATCTAACTCTGACAAAACTGGCTTTAGACCTTGATATGCCGATCTAAATAGTGGTTTAAAACTATTGTAAATTTCCACATTAGCTTGATTACTGTTAGTTTTATCTGTAAATTCGATAAAACGTTCCAAACAATTGAAGTTCTCATAATGTCCACTTCCGATTCCGGCAAGAATAGCAGCAGCAATACTTGTACTTTCTTGAATATTGCGTGGAATTATAAAATTGACATCTAAGATGTCTGCAAAAATTTGTCTCAAAACTGGCGAAACAGCGCCACCACCAGTCATTACAAGATCGTGAATTTCTGTAAAGTCGCGGAAAGAATCCAAAATCCACTCCATATTAAATGCAATGCCTTCCAAAACGGAACGAATAAAATGTGCTTTTTGATGTGTTGTTCGAATACCAATAAAAGCACCACTAGCTCTTGGATCCCAAATTGGACTGCGCTCACCGATTAGATATGGCAGGAAGAGAAGACCATTTGAGCCCGGCTTGATTTCTTGAGCAAGCTTATCATATTCGGAAGCATGCACATCATAATCTTCAAATAATTCTCTAATATATTTATAAGACGTACCTGCCGCTTGCATAGTACCCAACGGCATGAATTTATCAGGAATTACATGGGCAAAACTAAATAGAGCCTTTTTCGGATCAAGCACAGGTTCATCAGTAGTACCGCCAATCCAAGCAGAAGTACCATAGGTAAGATAAAATTGATTAGGAGCTATACAGCCTGCACCAACAGTTGCACAAGGGCCATCCCCACCGCCAGCTACAACTAAGGTAGTAGGACTTAAATTCAATTCAGTTGCAACTTCGGGTTTTAAATATCCGATTGGTTCAATTGACTTAACAATTTGTGGGAAAAGATCAGCTCTTACTCCAGCGGCTTCAATGATTTGGTCAGACCAGGCACCTTTTGCTAGATCATAAGCTCCAGTACCAGATGCATCAGAATGATCAGTAACCATATGGCCGGTCAGATGATAGCTGACATAATCCTTTGGTTGCAACATTTTGTAGGCTGTATGATAGATATCAGGTTGATTTTCCTTCAGCCACATTAACTTATAAAGACTATAATTAGCAGCTGGACGATTACCAGTTAATTCGTACAAGTAGTCAAATCCCAATTTTTCAGTCAATGCACTTGCTTGTTTCTCGGCACGAGTATCTGCCCAAATCAGAGTATCATGTAGGGGTTTACCGTCTTCATCTACTAACAGGCAAGCATTCATCTGCGCGCTGAAGGACATAGCGAGTATATCTTCAGATGCAACTTGTTTAGCCATTTCTTTGCTACCAAGTTTAACTGCATTGAGTAAATCATCAGGATTTTGAGTTGCTCTTCGTCCGTCAAAATTCACAGGATAATCATTAATTAAACTAGTAATAAGTTGACCTTGATCGGAAAAGAGACTAGTTTTAAGACCAGATGTTCCTAAGTCGTGTGCGATAAAGTATTTCATAAATTTCTCCGATTTCTAAATTTCTACGACTTTAAATCTGAAGCCAGTTTCATAAGTCTGATAAGGAGCAATAGTGGTCAAGCCGTTTTCTTTCAGCTCTTCTTCTCTTCCTTTTACCGAACTAGTAGATGGCATAACTGCAAAACAGTAATCACCTGATCCCATTGATTTCCACTCCATCAACCAAGGCATTTTGGTATTGCTATAGGAAAGGTGAACTTCGAGGCCAAGTTTTTGATTGCGAATTATAGCTGTTACATCATCGTCAGCTAAATTTGGGAAACTATAGTAGTAAAGGTGTTCTACATATGAGCAGGAAGGTTTTGTAACTTTAAAGCGATCATCGATATTTTCTTGAGACCAGTCATCACGTGCAGTACACTCACTGCCTTCAGGTAAAATGAGTTCAGTACCTTCATCAATGAATGGATAACCAAAATTGATATGGTACATAAGTGAGAAATCAATTGGTCTACAAGTTGGATTTTCAATTGTGTCTTTCAAATCAAAATAATCAGCATTCAATTCTGTGGAATATGATCGATGCAGATTTAGTTGATGCTCAAATAAGCGGGATTCCTGAGTTTTTCCAGATAGACGAATTCTGAAAACTGAATCTGGATCAAAATCAGCATAAGTTTGCACCTGTTCAGCACCTTGTTCAGAAATTCTACCGTGTAATGGCTGAAAGAGACCATCAACTGTATTTTCTTGCCCTGAGTTCATCAAACCCGATGTATACATCATTCCACCCACACCATAGTTCAAAAATTCATTAGGTGTTTGCGGGACGCGCATGGGATTAGTCAACCCATTCTTGTACATGAACGCTAAATTAATACCTTTGAAAGATAAATCATAAAGCTCCATGCTACGACCCTCAAGAACTGTGAATTCAAGACCTGATCCAGTCTTCACTCTGCACGCATCAAGACCTTTTGCATTACCATCATTATATGTAAATCTACGAACACCAGCTATTTGACCAATTCTTCCGGTCAACTCTAACAACTCGACTCTACTCCTATTAGCAAAATCAAACATATTTTGAACTCCTTTTACGTTTTATACAATATAGGGACTATATAGTCATCCATTCAGGTTGATCAGCTAATTCAATTTTCGGTTCTTCTTCAAATTTGAATCCATTTGCTTTAAAAGCTTCATAATCAAAATTTTCACATTCATCATATCCGAATTTGTGGTATTCATAGAAACCATCCCATTCTTCATAACCATCGCCTAAATTATGATTTAGGAAGGCATCGGCCATTGCGATACCAGTTTTAGGAGCTACATAAAAACCACCCATCGCCAGAACATTACAATTGTTTGCCGTGACAGCTCTGAGCGCAGATGGAACACTTTCACATACAGCCGCATGAACATGTGGGCATTTACTTGCTGCAATATGAATACCCATACCTGTGCCACAAAATAATAATGCTCGCTCAAACTCACGGTTTGCAATCATAGAACCAGCAATGAGTCCTACACGATGATACATAATTGGGTTAGGATCATTTTCATCAGAAACACCAACATCCGTTACTTCCCAACCTTGTTTTTCTAAAAACTCGACAACTGCATTTTTCAAGGGGGCTCCAGCAAAATCAGCGCCTACTAAAATTTGTTTGTCCTTCACTAGTTTCATAAATTTTGTCCTTTCTCTAAGAGTAAATGCTCGTAACTCTTATGTACGTATTGCACAAAAAACCAAGCAATAAACTATATATTGTGGAGAAAACATATTAAACATTGAGTTAAGCTTGGTTGTTTTGTATAGTTTTGTATAATGGAAGCGGTTTCAATATGCTTTGTTCTGAATATATTAACATATAATTTTATCGGCATAAAGCTATATGAACTTAATTATAATTTGAACGGAATATGAAATGAGTGGACTAACTATTAGAGATATAGCAAATATAGCTGGTGTTTCTCAGACAACAGTATCAAGAGTTATTAATAATTCTCCGCTTGTTAGTGCAAATACAAGGCAAAAAGTATTAGATGTGATTAAAGAGCATAACTTTTTTCCTAAGCATGCGGCTCAGACATTGGCTAACAAAAAGAAAGTTCGTACTATAGCGGTACTCGTTTCGGAAATTAATAATGAATATTTTGGAAACTTGCTTTTAGGTGTCAATAAAATTGCCGATAAGGAAAATTTCCAGATAATGATATTTCATACAAATAATAATTTTAATAAGATAAAAACAATTTTAGAAGAACTTAGAAGTTATTTTATTAGTGGCATTATTTTAACCCCAACCATTCAATATTGTACTGAAGCTCAAGAAAAAATTTTAACTGATCGCTTGAATGTATTAGAAGTTCCGATTGTACTAGTGGATAGAACATTTAGTAAATATGAATACGAAGGTGTTTTCTTTAATGATAAAGCGGCTATGTATGATGCAACAACTAATTTTATTGATGCGGGTGATTATAAAGTTGGAGTCGTGAGTGGTAGTTTTTCAGGTTCATTAATCGAAGAACGAGATGCTGGTGTATTCTCAGCTTTCGCAGATAGTGGGATGGAGATATCTGAAAAAGACTTTATTCGATGCAATTATACAGTTGATGAAGCATGTAGTTTAACAATAAAAAGATTTAGTGAGCCAGATCCGCCCAATGCATTTTTACTTGGTAACAATCAAATAGCACTAGGCTTTTTAAAGGCATTAGATACCTTAAATTTGAAATTGAACAAAGATGTTTTTTGTGTAGGTATAGATGAGATACCGGTACTAGATTATATTAATTACGGTTACAATTTTATCAAGAGAGATTCAAAAAAAATGGGTGAGCAGGCTATGAAGTTGTTAATCGATAAAATTAATAATCCGTTTAAACAATTTGATTCTGTTTATCTGTCAGCACCATTGGTCTACAGAACTGAATTTAGTCAAAAAAACAGTCAAAGATTTGGGATAGCGTAAGCTATTTTAAATAATAAAATATAAGGAGGAAAAAATGAAAAAGAAACAAATTATTGCAATTTTGATGGCAATAGTAATGCTTATCGGAGTAGCTGCTTGTGGTGATAGCGGCAATGAAACTGCTGATGATTCCCAAGAAGATGCGGCAGTAGACACAGTAGATGATGCAGATACTGATGAAGATGTTGATGCAGACACTGATACTGATGAGGATGCTGAAGCAGGTGAGGATACTGAAGCAGGTGGTGATTGGACAATCGCCGTAGTACCAAAGGATGAGGCAAATCCATGGTTCGTACGCATGAAGGAAGGTGTCAATCAATATGCAGCTGATACAGGATTGGATGTATTCCAAAGAGGTCCTGCAGAAACAGATGCACAGCAACAAATTCAAGTTGTAGAAGACTTAATTGCTCAAGGTGTAGATGCTCTTTGTGTCGTGCCACATGATCCAGGTGCTATGGAGCCTGTTTTACAAAAAGCTATGGACGCAGGTATTGTAGTTATTACTCATGAAGCTGCTTCACAAGTAAACTGTGATTATAACTTAGAAGCTTTTAACTATGATGAGTATGGTGCATTTATCATGGACACTTTAGCTGAAGCAATGGGTGAAGAAGGTAAATATATTACTATGGTCGGTAGTTTTACCAATGACTCCCATAACATGGAGGCTGATAGTGCTATTGAGCATCAAAAAGCAAATTATCCTAACATGGAACTAATCGAAGAAGATTTTAAAGTTGAGAGTGAAGATAATCCAGAAGTTGCTTACCAAAAAGCAAAAGAAATTATCAAGAAACATCCTGATCTAAAAGGTGTTGTAGGTACTTCATCTTTTGATTCTCCAGGTGTAGGTCGTGCCATTGAAGAGTTAGGTCTAATTGGTCAAGTTTTCACTGCAGGTACGGGTATGCCGCAAACAAACAAAGCTCTCTTGGAAAGTGGAGCAGTTCATGCTTTAACTCTCTGGGATCCAGCAGATGCCGGCTATGCAATGTGTGAACTAGCACGCATGGTATTAGATGGTGAAGAAGTTGGCGAAGGTACCGATCTGGGTGTTGATGGTTATAATAATCTAGAATTAGATGGTAAAGTTTTAACCGGTCAAGCGTGGATTACAATAACTAAAGAAAATGTTGATGATTTCAATTTCTAATCTAAAGAAGATATAAAATTCAACAAATATTGTGACGAGTTGCGATAAAATAGATATTGCAATTCGTCATAATTCATGAAAAAGAGAAAAGCTGATATGAGTGAATATATTTTAAGAGTAAAAGATATTGTAAAATCTTTTGTTGGTGTCAAAGCATTGCAAGGAGTTTCTCTTGACATTAAAAAAGGTGAAGTTCACTGTTTAGCAGGAGAAAATGGATCAGGAAAATCAACGCTCATCAAAATAGTTTCAGGTGTCTATGAGAAAGATAGTGGAACTATTGAAATAGATGGTGAGATTCAATCTAATTTAACACCTATCAAAGCTATTCGAAGTGGCGTCCAGGTAATCTATCAAGATTTTTCTGTTTTCCCAAACTTAACAGTTTATGAAAACATTGCATTTAATAGTGAGTTGATGGATAATCGCATTCTTGCAAACAAAAATAGATTTCGACAAATAGCTCAAGAAGCTGTAGAAAAGATAAATTTTAATGTTGATTTAGATGCGATAGTAGGGGATTTATCTGTAGCAGATAAACAATTGGTTGCAATTTCAAGAGCTTTAATAAATAATGCAAAACTAATTATAATGGATGAGCCTACAACTGCACTTACCCAAAATGAGGTCAAAGCTTTATTCAAACGGATCAATGATTTAAAAGACCAAGGCATTTCAATATTGTTTGTTAGCCATAAGCTTGATGAAGTTTTTGAGATTTCTGACAGGTTTACGATTTTTAGAAATGGACAAAATGTTTTCACGGGTCCTACATCTGAACTAGATAATGAATCTTTTTCATATTTCATGACTAATAGAAAATTTCAGGAAACACCATATGAAGGAAAACCTCAGGATGAGGAAATGCTTCGTGTTGAGAATCTTACTTCCGAAGGTGAATTCTACAATATAAATTTCAGTTTGAATAAAGGTGAAATCCTAGGGATTGCAGGTTTGCTTGGTTCTGGTCGTACAGAATTGGCATTATCTTTATTTGGTATGAACGAACCTGATAAAGGAAAGATTTATATAAAAAATAATGAAGTTGAATTTAAGGATGTTGCCGATTCCATAGAGCATGGTCTTGGTTATGTTCCTGAAGACAGATTAACTGAAGGATTGTTTTTGGAACAATCTATAGGTCTAAATATAGTAGCTGCTAATTTACCAAATTTGAGTGGAACAATGGATACGATAGATGGAGAAGCAACTGAGAATGAAATTACTACTTGGATTGACAATCTATCAATCAAAGTGGCAGATCCAAAATTACCAGTTCAAACGTTATCCGGTGGTAACCAACAAAGAGTTGTGCTTGGAAAATGGCTTGCCACAAAACCTGATGTTCTAATTCTAAACGGTCCGACTGTCGGCGTTGATATTGGTTCAAAACATGATATTCATACTATTTTAAAAGAATTAGCCGAAGAAGGCTTGGCGATTATTATCATATCCGATGATATTCCAGAACTTATTACTTTGAGCAGCAGAATTCTGTTGATGCGTGATGGCCAAATTAATGAAGAGATTAACTCTGCCGAAACTAGTGTTGCTGAGCTTACTGAAAAGATCTCTTTAGATATAGATCAGGTAGTGTAGGAGGCGTATATGCTTAAAAATTTAGTGAAAAAAACTGAGTTCTATGTGGCTTTAGTAATATTGGTGATAGCTTTACTTATTCATGTGCGAAGTGGAGCTTTTTTTCAAACTAATAATATACTAGATATACTAAACGCCTCAGTAGTACCTGGACTCTTTACTGTATCTACCTTTATGATTATTTTGTCAGGAGGTATGGATATTTCTTTTCCTGCGATTGCTGCGTTGACATCATATGTAACAGTTGATGTGTTGAACTCAATAAACTATGAAGGTTCCATGGTTCTAATCTTTGTTATGGCAGCTGTCTTAGGGGCACTGTGTGGCCTTGTTAATGCGTTCTTTATCGCATCTCTTAATTTACCGCCTTTGATTGTTACTTTGGGTACCCAAAGTGTATATCGAGGTTTACTGCAAGGAGCACTCAATGCACAACAAATTAATATGCTTCCGCCTGCAATGGGTAAGTTTGCTAGAGCATCTGTTTACACGGCAGAAGATCCAGTGACTGGAGCAACATCGCATCTTCCAGCAGGATTCATAATTTTTGTCGCGGTTGTTATTTTGGCATATTTCATTTTGTACAGAACCATGTTTGGTCGTGGTGTCTATGCAATCGGTGGCGATCTTGTCTCTGCTGAGAGAGCTGGATTTAATGTTTTGGCTATTCGTTATTTTCTCTACATATTTTCTGGCATTGTTGCTGGAATTACTGGTATTGTACGTAGTTCTATGAATCAAATGGTTCATCCAACTAATCTTTTTGGTATAGAGATGACAATTATAGCTGGTGTTATACTTGGTGGTGCTAGTCTAGTTGGTGGCAAGGGCTCATTATTAGGAGCTCTTCTTGGAATGTTCTTACTAACAATGGTTCAAAATAGTATGCTTTTGTTAGGTATTCCAGGATATTGGCAAACATTTTTCGTAGGACTTGTAATAATTTTGGGTATTAGTATTACATCTTATCGTAACCTTGTTGCTGCTGATAAAGCTAAAACGTTGCGAGATAAAAGTAAAGAGGAGCTAGTAAATGAGTAACAAAGATACAAATATAGTACAGGAAGAATCGAGAAAGTTTTTTAAAGATGCTTCATTCTGGCGTTTAGCGATTATTCTTGTTGCATTGATAATCATCTTTACTGTATATAATCCTGAAGGATTCATGAGCATAGCTAATTTTCAATCTATGTCTTATCAATTACCTGAATTTGGTTTAATGGCATATGGTGTTATGCTAACCATGATAGCGGGCGGAATTGACTTAGCGGTGGTAGGAATGGCAAATCTATCAGCGATTATATCTGCAATTGTTATGTTAAGATTGGCAGAAAGTGTTAGTGAGCCAGTTGCAATTATTGTTGCGGTGCTTGTCGGTCTTCTTGTTGGAACTCTTTGTGGAGCATTTAATGGTTTGCTAGTTTCAAGATTAAATGTGCCCGCGATGTTAGCAACACTTGGATCACATCAACTATTTACTGGAATTGGTCTAGTTATTACTCAAGGTTCTGGTATCAGTAGATTGCCAGCAGGATATTCTACTACAGGGCGGATGTTGATTCTGGATTTAATTCCAATATCAGTCATAATATTTATTATAATTACAGCTGCATTAGCATTTCAATTAAATAAAACAAAATTTGGGCAAGAGCTTTATTTAGTGGGTTCAAATTATGAAGCGGCCAAATTCAGTGGGATAAATAACTACAATGTCTTGACAAGAGCACACACAATGTCTGGACTTTTATCTGCGGTTGCAGGATTGATTATGCTTGCAAATTATAATTCTGCAAAACCAGATTATGGTACAGCCTACACAATGCAAACAATTTTAATTGTGGTATTAGGGGGCGTTTCTCCAGCTGGAGGTTTTGGTAAAATTGGTGGTATAGTACTATCTATTCTGATTTTACAGGTGTCCTCATCAGGTCTAAATATGTTCTCCTCAATTAGTAATTTCTATCGTCAATTAATTTGGGGATTAGTTTTGTTGCTAGTATTGGGTTTCAATTTCTTACGTAATTATATGAATGAGAAGAGAATTGCAAAGGCTGGCAAAACAGCAGCAGAGACCGAAACTGAATAATGACAAAAAATTTTTTATACTTGAATTAAATTTAAGGAAGGACGAAGAATGAAATTAGGAATACATGCATATGCATGGACAAGTGAATGGTCAAATGATACTTTAGGCATTATTGATAAGGTAAAAGAAGCAGAATTGGATTACATTGAGATACCTCTAATGCGTTTAGATTTATTTGATCCACAAGCTGTTAAAGAAAGAGCAGATGGTCTTGAGGTAGTAACATCTAATGTGTTACTTGCGGACGATGTTGATATAACATCTTTTGATGAAAATGTCAGAAAAAATGGTGTTAAATATCTGAAGGATTGTGTTCAAGCTACTGCAGATGCTGGTGGAACGATGTTCTCAGGTGTAATTTATTCACAATATCTAAAAGATGCTAAAGCCGCACCTTCAGATGAGGAGTGGGAGTTTTCGGCTGTAGCACTCAAAGAAGTTGCACAATTTGCGAAAAATTTAGGAGTACGCTTAGCGTTTGAACCTGTTACTCGATATGAATCATATCTGCTCAATACTTCGGAACAAGCTATGAAACTTTTAGATATGATTGATGAAGACAATTGCTTTATTCATCTTGATTCATACCATATGAATGTAGAAGAGAAAAATTTCTATGATCCAATAGTTTTAGCAGGTGATAAACTAGCATGTTTCCATATTTGTGAAAATGATCGCGGAATTCCTGGTAGTGGTCACATTCAGTGGGATGATGTTTTTACAGCTTTCAAAGAGATTGGTTTCAATGGCTATCTTGGTTTTGAAGGGTTCTCAGACATGACAGATAATATGAGTACTTGGGTATGGCGTCAATTGGTACCTGATCGTGAAACTTTTGTAAATGAAAGTGTCACTTTCGCTCGAAAAATGCTTAAAAAATATGATATAGAATAATTTTATTGTGAGTTAAGGAAGGGTGAAGAATTTATATGTCAAAAAGAGTTTTGTTTGCTGGTGAATCGTGGTTTATCTATATAACACATACAAAAGGCTTCGATTCCTTTTATGAAAGTAAATATGAAAGTGCAGAAGGTTTTTTAAAATCTGCTTTGGAAGCGGGTGGCATAGAGGTAGATTATATGCCGAACCATGTAGCAGCTGAGGAATTTCCATATGAGATGGAAGAACTTAAAGAATTTGATGCAGTTATTTTATCAGATATTGGGGCTAATACATTATTGTTGCCAAGTGCTGTTTTCAACAGAAGTGAAAGAAAACCAAATCGTTGTGATTTAATTCGGGATTATGTTCTAGACGGTGGTGCCTTATTAATGATTGGTGGTTATATGACATTTTCTGGCATAGATGCAAAAGGAAAATGGCAAGATACTGCAGTGCAGGAAGTGTTACCAGTTCAAGTATTGGATCGTGATGATAGAATGGAACATGGAGAAGGAATTTATCCTGTAACAGTAAAAGGTGATCACGAGATTTTAGAAGGTATAGAATCTGATTGGCCACACATTTTGGGTTATAATAAGACAGTCTTGAAAGATGATGCTGATTTGTTGGTAAAGGTGGGAGAAGATCCGTTTATTGCTGTAGGTGAATATGGGAAAGGTAGATCTGCAGCATTTACTACTGACTGTGCTCCTCACTGGGCACCACCAGAGTTTTGTGATTGGTCGTCATATGATTTATTGTTTCAAAATATTGTAAATTGGTTAACTAAATAATTAATTATAACTAAAAAACGGCTTTTCTCTGGAAATTTAATAAAAGAACTCTCTAGGATAAGCCGTTATTATTTTAACTTGTGTGAGTATCTATAATTATCGAATTATCTGTTATATATAGGTTTTTAGTGAAAGGAATAATTTACGTTCTATGAAAATCCTAAACTTTGGTTCTTTAAATATTGATTACGTCTACAACGTAGACCACATTTTAGTTGGTGGAGAGACTCTAGCAGCTACAGGACGTAATGTCTATCCTGGAGGTAAAGGTCTTAATCAATCTGTTGCTTTTGCAAGAGCTGATGCTGACGTCTGGCATGCTGGAGCAATTGGCAAAGAAGATGGTCAGATTTTGTTTGATGTTTTGCAAATCAGTGGTGTAAATACAGAGTTTTTGCTGAAACTTGAAGGGATTCCTAGTGGACATACGTTTATTCAAGTAGATAAAAAAGGGCAGAATTGCATTCTTGTACATGGTGGCTCAAATCAAGAGATTAAGCAATCTCATGTAGACGAAACATTGAAATATTTCTCAACTGGGGATTACTTAATTTTACAAAATGAAATCAATGATATTGATTACTTGATTAAAGCAGGACATGAGAAAGGTATGAAAGTTGTTCTTAATCCATCGCCAATAGATGACAGCATTTACTCCTTACCGCTTGATTTAGTAGATTTTTTCTTAGTCAATGAAATTGAAGCAGCACAATTAGTAGAAGGTGATTCTTTCGAGGAACTATTGGAAAATTTTGTTTTGAAATATCCTCACAGTCATGTAGTAATGACGGTTGGTTCTCAAGGTTCGTACTATGCACACCAAAAAGAGCGTGCTCATTTTGGCATATTTGATGTGCCTGTAGTCGATACAACTGCTGCTGGAGATACTTTTACTGGATATTTTATTAGTTCATTTGCCGAGGGACTTAGTCCTCAGCAATCGCTTGAAATAGCATCTGCAGCCTCGTCAATAGCGGTTTCGCGAGCAGGAGCTAGTTCATCAATTCCAACTATTAAAGAAGTGGAGCAGTTTTTAGCTGAACAGTAGTGATTCAAACTAAAACAATTTCTTCCTAACTAACAAGTAATAGCCCACTATGATATAATCGGAGTGTGTACTTGTTGATATTTCCAGAGATTATTATGTTCGTGAGGAAGAATTTATGGAAAAAAATCAAGAATTAGATCAACTAGCTATCAATGCTATTCGTGCTTTATCTATTGACGCAGTTCAGAAAGCTAACTCTGGTCATCCTGGAATGTCACTCGGAGCTGCACCAATTGCTTATGAATTATGGGCGAATCATCTTAAACATAATCCGAAAAATCCGACATGGTTTGATCGAGATAGATTTATTCTAAGTGCTGGGCATGCATCTATGCTTCAGTATTCTCTTTTACATTTATTCGGTTATGATGTTTCAGCAGAAGATTTGGCAGATTTTCGACAATGGCAAAGCAAAACACCAGGTCATCCCGAATATCTTGAAACTGAGGGAGTTGAGATGACAACTGGCCCCTTAGGACAGGGCTTAGCTTCGGCAGTTGGTTTTGCAATAGCAGAAGCACATCTTGCAGCAAGATTTAACACTGAGGAGCATAAAATCATTGATCACTATACATATGTTCTTCATGGTGATGGTTGTTTGCAAGAAGGAGTTACATCAGAAGCATCTTCTTTAGCTGGTACACTTGGACTTTATAAATTGATTTCTATTTATGATCGAAATCAAATTACAATTGAGGGTTCGATTGATTTAGCATTTACTGAAGATGTTAGCAAACGTTATGAAGCTTATGGTTGGCAAGTTCTTCATGTTGCAGATGCAAATGATACAAAGGCGATAGGTGCTGCTTTAGAAGAAGCAAAAGCTAATACTACACAACCATCAATGATTATTGTTGAGTCAAAGATAGGATATGGTTCACCACTTGAAGGTAGTGCTGCAACACATGGTAATCCTTTAGGTGATGAAAATATAAAACAGACAAAAGAAAAATTAGGCTGGGAACTAGATTTGCCTGCTTTTTCAATACCGAATAATTTACAAGAATATTTGTCAGAACTTCAAGATGAATTAGGTCAAGCAGAAACTGAATGGCAAGAGACATATGTTGCATGGACTGCAGCAAATCCAGATTTAGCTCAAGAATTTAATGAGTGTTTTGAGCCGAATATAGAAGAGATTCAAAACGATCCAGAATTTTGGAATTTTAGTGGCAAACAAGCTACTCGAGCAGCTAGTGGACAAGTCTTAAATTATCTAAGTAAAAAAGTTCCTGGCCTAATTGGGGGTTCGGCTGATCTTGAACCTTCTAATAATACTAAAATAGAGGCTTTTGAATCTTTTTCAGCAAAAAATTATAGTGGCCGTACTCTCCATTACGGAGTAAGAGAATTTGCTATGGCATGTATAGTTAATGGTATGAACTTACATGGCGGCCTGCAAGCCTTCGGTGCAACTTTCCTAGTTTTTGTTGATTATATGAAACCAGCTTTGCGATTAGCCTCCATCATGGACTTAGCATCCCTCTTTGTTTTAACGCATGATAGCATAGGTGTAGGTGAGGATGGGGCAACGCATCAACCGATTGAGCAACTAAGTATGTTGAGAGCCGCTCCGAACACATATACTTTCCGACCAGCGGATGGCAAAGAAACAGCGGCAGCTTTTTTGTTTAATCTCAAAGAGCAAAAACCTACAATTCTTGCTTTAACTAGACAAGCATTGCCGACATATGATCAATCGTCAGGTACTGGTACACTTCATGGTGGTTATATTTTCCAAGATTGTGAAAAAGAGCCTGAATTAATCATTATTGCAACAGGATCTGAATTGGAACCGGCTTTAGCTGCTCAGCAAAAGTTAACCGAGCAAGGTAAGCAAGTTAGGTTAGTATCTGTACCTTGTCTCGATTTATTCTTAGAACAAGATGATGATTATTTAGGGCTTGCTGAACTATCGGCAAGCCCTAGTTATAGGATTCGGAATTTATTATCAATTAACATAGAAAAATGTATTTTGATTTGAGACAAGACATCTCTTAACTTTTATACCCAATTTTTATAGGAAAGAATCTATCACAATATAAGATATCATCGAGCTGGTGGTAAAGCTATCTGGGATGTTATTATTGCGAATTTAT
>JAAYRJ010000100.1 GCA_012518845.1 Clostridiaceae bacterium | reverse complement strand
TACGAAAATTTACAATAGAATTTAGAGAGTTTGGACGAAAGCACAATTAAATTACAACTCATCATAGCTGAACAACAATTTGAATTACAGTCTCTCAATTGGAAATTTTCTTTAATTCTTAGGACACAATTCATTAAATAGCTATCTTTGACATCACTCAACCTCTTTTTCCCACCATTCCCAGAATAGACAAGAGAAAAACCCACTAAACAGTGGGTTTTCGTTTTTTCACATAGCCAAAGTGTTACTACTCCCACTCGACGATCTATTTTGTCTCTCCATTCCCCTCATTCCTAAATAGAGGGGTATTTGACCCAACTTTTCCCAGTATTCCCACCATTCCCATGGTTATCAAACTTTTTGACATCAGTTTGACATCACTTAGTGCTTTAATTGTACGATTGTAATCATTCCCCTGGACTAACCACATTCTAATTATCACTAACATTTGTTTTATGAAATGATTACCTTATGAAAAATAACTTACATTATCAAGAGACATCTTCAAAAGATTATTTAAAAATTATACGGCTTTGGGAAAAATCTGTATTATCTTCTCATCCCTTTCTAAAATCAGATGACTTTCATCTTATAAAAAGTTAGCTTACAAGTTGGCTTGAAGATTTGGAAATTTTGTCTTGGTACATAAATGATAATCTTATTGGTTTTTCAGCAACTAATAAACACCATCTAGATATGCTTTTTCTAGATCCAAATTATTTTGGAAAAGGTTACGGAACTTTAATATTACGCCATCTTATAACTAACTACCATATCACAACAGTTGATGTTAATGAGCAAAATACTTCAGCATTCAATTTTTATACAAATCATGGATTCGAAATATCTTCGAGGGATATGAAAGATGGAATGAATTTGCCCTATCCTATTCTTCATTTATCACTTAAATAGATTAGTTTTTGACATCATTTTTACATCACTGAGCCAATTTTCTCACCATTCTCAAAAGACACATACAAAAAGTCCGCTTAAATAGCGGACTTTTGAGTTTCATGTAAACCACCTGATGTTACAGTTCCGTACACGAAAGTGAATAAACGATTTCATACTTGTACCATGGCAACTGTTGTTCTAGCAACTTTCATTTCACTAGTTACTAAAACAGCATGAATTCCTTCATATGAGATAGATGAATTCCTCTTAACTATATTTTTCATCAAAAAATGCAACGATATCTTGATAATTTCTTAGACTATATTTTTTACGATAAACTTCAATAGGTATAGTAATAACTACACCAATAACCAACAAAATTGCTGGGATAAATAGATAAAGTGGTTCTAAATACTCATATACTGGAAAAATAAACAATGCTCCAGCTAACACACAAATAGTTCTAAAATATACCAATTTTCCAATAACTTCTCTATGCTTGTTTTTAACTACCCTATCTAAATCATTATTTAACACTTTTTTCATATTTACAATATCCTCCTCTATTAGTGTTTGTATGGATTTCTCAAATACATCTGCCAATTCAATAATGAATTCTATGCTGGGGTATGTCTTATCATTCTCCCAGCTTGATACCGTTTGCCGTGATGTGCCTAATTTAAAAGCTAGTTCTTCTTGTGACATACCCCGTTTAATTCTCATATTTCTTATCTTTTCACCAAGTAACATTTCTTCACCTCCATCCTATACATAACTTACCCCAAGATTATAAAGCAGTCTATCAAATACACTTTACACACCTTATTATCTCTTGCAATTTAAACAATAATTCGGATAGTTATAGTTAATCGTAATTCTCATTGCCTATTAGATATGAAAATAAGTTTTTGATTAATACATAAACTGATACTAAAAAGAATATTAGCAACCCTCCATCACCCATTATTAAAGTATAATAACCGAGTAAGCAAGTTACTATGAATATGTATATTGTAAGTAATAATGAATCAGTTTATTTGAGCATTGCTGTTCCTCCTAATTACCAATCACTATAGCATAAGTTGATCGTAATTTATCGTCTATTTAAGAAATGGAAAGCAATCTTTACATGAACAAACAAATTTTTGACATCATTTTGACATCACTTAACATTTATTCTCACTATTCTCAAAAGTGACATGCAAAAAGTCCGCTGTTTAAGCGGACTTTTGAGATTCATATAAACTTATCCGAGCTATTCCCACTCCACGGCCATATTTCCATCTAGATTCTCTATATCCCATTTAAAAGGCTATTTTGACCCTTCTTTTCTCTGTATTCTCCCTATTATCAGCTTTTGCAAATGTATTGACATCATTTTGACATCAGTTCGCTTATAGACTTTGCTAATATAAATATCACACATGAGATTTTGTGACTAAATTATTCCTTACTTAGTAAGTCAACAAAATACTTTCTTATTCTCTAATAGTTCATCAATTTTCTTTAAACTCCATTTTCCTACTTCTATATAGTTACTTCTATTGTTATTAAAATCCCCCCTATTATAACTGTGTCCTCAGTCTCAACACTTTTCAATACTTTATTAATTGATTTATCTTTTCATTATCGGATATGTTATTCTCATGAATTCTAACAACAACAACGGTAAAAACATTTCCATCGGACTTGTGTTTACATTTTAGTTCTAAATGATCTGGTGATTTATGATAATCTGAAAAAAAGACTTAAAATGTCATACTTCAATTTGATCCCTGTTTACAGCTATGGTTACATCACTGTTTCTGACCTGATCATTATTACTACTAAAAACTAAGTATTCTAAGTTATTAAAAGCAATCTTTTTCTCTGCATTCCAATTACTTACTCAATTTGAACATTCAGTTATAATTATAACATCTACTTTTTTCATATTTATTATCTTTGAAAACCAAGTAGGCATTAATTCATTTGAAAATCCAAGCCTATGGTTAATATTCCATTCTATTACTTTTAGGTGCATTTTGAACTCCTTTTATATACTATTATCAATATTTATAATATATAGTTTGGAATGTCAACCTTTTAGTGGACACTCTTCTTTATAACATTTTCTAAACGATACTGTACAGGCGTTAAATAGTTTAACGTTTGATGGTATCGTTTATTATTAAATCACCACACATACACTGCTAACTCTTGTCTTAACTGTTGTAGGATCTTAAACTTATTTGGATAAACAAATTCTGTTTTGATTGTCTTAAAGGTTGCTTCCGCAACTGCATTATCATATGGAACTCCCGCTTCACTTAACGATCTTGAAATATCAAATGTATTGATGAGATCTTCGATAAGAGAACTCTTAAATTCCATGCCGCGATCACTGTAGAAGTACTGAATATTGCTCAAACTTCCTTTAACTGTTGCGAATGCTTCTTTAACTAACTGTGAAGTCTTTCTAGGACCTACACTATAGCCAACGATTTCTCTGTTGAAAAGATCCACTAAAACACAAATGTAGTTCCATCTGTTTCCTACTCTAACATACGTTAAGTCACTTACAATCACTTCGTTTTTACTTCTACCTTCAAAATCTTGGTCAATTATATTCTTGACATCATCACGATTTACCTTCTGTCTTCTTGGTTTAAATTGAGCTACAGTATAACGTGACACTAGACCTTCCTCTGCCATAATGCGACCAATTCTACGTCTTGATAAGATAACGTCTTGATCTTCACAAGCCTTCTTAATCTTGCGAGCACCATAGATTTGATGACTCTCATGGAAGACCTTCACAACTAAATCTGTATGTACATCTTTTTTCTTCGAAAAGTCTTTGTCTCTATACTTATAATAACCTGATCTACTAATCTCTAATATTCTACACATCTCGCTGACAGGATACTTATGTTCATTCTGTTTAATTACTTTGACTTTCGTCCCATAATCAGCATCGCTTGCTTTAAAATATCGACCTCCATTTTAAGTTTTTGATTCTCTTCACGGAGCTTTCTAAGTTCATCTATAGATTCCTTATTATCTACTGTAACATCGTCTTTTGAGTTACTTCCATACTGCTTACGCCACTGATATATATTGATGCCGGAGATAAATCATATTCTTCAATTAACTTTGAAGGTGATTTCCCCGATTCATACAAAGAAACCATTTGCTTCTTAAAATCTTCGCTGTAAGTTCGGCTTTTCTTTGAACTCATAGTATCATTCCTCACTTTCTCTTATTATAACATTTCGTTATATAAAGAAGTGTCTACCTAAGTGTAACCCTTTCACTCTTCATTAAATTGAGTACTACCTATTATTATCT
>JAAYRJ010000099.1 GCA_012518845.1 Clostridiaceae bacterium | reverse complement strand
TTGGTGGTATTATCCGTCCCTTCTATTTGATTAATCAACATGTTCATCGCTTCTTGACCTTCACGATAAGCTGGCTGCACAATGGTTGTCACAGTAGGTGAAGAAAAACCACTCCATTCAATATTGTCAAAACCGATTAAACCAACTTGCGGCATCTTAAGTTGTAATTCTTTCATCGCCGAAAACACAATCGGCAAGGCCCAACAATTCGATACAAATACTAAGACTTTCGTTAAATCATTGGTATGCTTTAATAAAAATGCTTTTATTTTCTCAATATCTGGATCATTATCCTCAATAATTAACTGCTCATAAGGCACTTTTAAATCCTCTACCGAATTAACAAAACCTTGTGAACGTTCAATACGCGTACTTAAGCGGTTAGGATCAGCCGTAATCATCAAAAATTTTTGATATCCCTTTTCATGATAGCAGGCTTGCATCGTATCATACACGGCATCATAATTATTAGTCTTGACCCAACTATTGCGATATTCATACAACTGACTATCAAAAAAGACTAATTTCTTACCATTTTCTTCCATGATATTCGTATATTTTCTAAAATGACTAGTCGGCTGAATGATAAAGCCATCTACATCTAGCCGAAGCATGCTATCTATGTATTTCGACTCATCTTCCTGAGAATAATTGCTATTGCCCATAATCATTTGATAGCCACGTTTTTTAGCCACACTCTCTGCACCTTTGACTAATAAATTAGAGAATGTATTAGTGATATCTCCAATTAATACACCAATCAATTTCGTCTGTTTATCATTTAAACTGCTCTTCTTTTCTGATTCATTCAATTATCTCAAATCGTCCATTGCGACCATATCCATATCTGTATAGGTAATGTTTTCGCCACACATTGCCAAAATGAATGAATAATTACTTGTTCCTACACCTGAATGAATAGACCAACTTGGTGAGATGGTCGCTTGTTCATTCCCCATTACTAAATGTTTGGTTTCATCCGGTTTACCCATCATATGGAACACTTTAGTATCCGCTTCTATATCAAAGTATACATAAGCTTCCATTCGACGTTCATGTGTATGACATGGCATCGTATTCCAAGAGCTACCTGGTTCTAAGATTGTATAACCCATTTGTAATTGACAGCTTTGACAAACATTTGGATGAACATATTGATAAATTTTTCGTTCATTTAAGGCCAATTTTTCACCGGTTTCTAGTGGTTTAATTTGATCAATGCTAATCTTCACATTTGGATAGGTGTGATGCGCAGGCACTGAACTTACATAAAATTTTGCAGGATTACTTGCATCTTGAGACTCAAATTTGACTTCTTTAGTTCCCATACCGATATAGTAACCATCTTGTTTCTTCATTTCTTCTTTTTGACCATTAATCGTGATGAAACCAGGGCCACCAATATTAATAACACCCAATTCACGACGTTCAAGGAAGAAATCTACGCCCAACTCAGTTGATAATACAATTTCAAGTGGCTCTGTAGTAGGGGTCACTCCTCCAAAAATCATACGGTCATTGTGCGTATAATAAATATTATCGGTTCATTTTACTAGAATCATTTTTAAGGTAGGCTTGCACTTCTTCTAAAGTAAATTGATTACAGTCGCCATAGACCATATGTTTTAATGCCGAAGCCGCAGTTGCAAAATCTACTATCGCTTGAGGTTCACACTCACTAAGCAAACCATGGAGAATGCCTGCTGAGTAAGCATCCCCACCACCTACACGATCGACAATCTCAGGAATATCTATCACTTTAGATTCGTAATAAGCATTTTGATAATAAAGTGTTCCCTGTAACTGATTGTGTTTGGCAGAAAGTATGGTGCGATTAGTCGAATAAATCACTTGAATATTTGGATAAAGTCTTTGCATTTCTTGGTAACATTGTTCTAGTGGTAGAAGTTCTGCATGCTTAATACCAAGTAAATATTTAGCATCTAGACGACCAGCAGATAAATAATCAACATAAGGCAAGATTTGTTTTAATGCTTCTGCTGCTTGAGCTTGACTCCAAAGCTTACCACGAAAATTAATATCAAAACTAATTTTTACACCTCTTGATTTTGCTTCTTGCATCAATTTAATTAACAATTCTAGCCAAGCAGGACTTAAAGCTGGAGTAATGCCTGATAAATGAAATAAATCAATTCCTGCAAACAAATCCATTCTTTCCCATTCATTTGCTGCCATCTGAGAAAAACTTGAAAATGCACGATCATAGATGACATTGGCTGCTTTGATGCCCACTCCTTGCTCTAAAAAGTAAATTCCTAAGCGCTGACCACCAAAAAGCAGAAAATCAGTATGCACACCAAAACGATTCAAATGACGCTTAACCGCTAACCCTAATGCATTATCGGGAACTTTACTGGCAAAGTAAGCTTGGTGCCCAAAATTTGCTAAACTGATCGCTACATTGGCTTCTCCACCACCGTAATGTGCGAGTAGCTCATCTGTACAGGCTAACCGGTTTTCTTTTGTCGAAAGCCTTAACATAATTACTC
>JAAYRJ010000098.1 GCA_012518845.1 Clostridiaceae bacterium | reverse complement strand
TTTCTTTCGAGCCTGTAACTTTGTCCCTTAGATTTAAAAATAATTTGACCTTGCATCTGCCTACCATTCCATGGTTGATAGCGGCGACGTGGATTTTCTCTAATATCTCTTTTTCTGCCTTTATGGCCATAAAACATCAACATGACAAAGTCCATGATTGTTGATTTTCCAACTTCATTTTCGCCATATATGAGGTTAAAACCTGATTCTAGATTCAAGCGAAAGTTTTCAAATTTGCCAAAATTTTGTAGATAAAGCTCCTTAATATTCATTTGGATTTACCTCACCTTCAAATGCTTGTAAACCAAAATTTAAAGCCATCTGTACTATCTCTTTCTCAGACTCATCTGTGTTTGTTGCATCTAACATCAAATCAACAAAAATGCCTTTTAGATTACTATCTTGGCGGATAAGGTCAAGATTTGCTTTGTTTGACATTTTATTCTGGATTTCTAAAGATTTAAATCGATCAGCTAAACGATCACGTACCGCTAACCAAGAAATAGATTGATCAGGGGTAGCCTCACCTCTTAAAATTAGGCGATAATGATTGTTTGCAAAATCTTTGCCCTGTTCTGCTTCGAGTATATTAATAATTTTTTGGACAGCTTCTGTTTCAGTTGTGACTTCTGTTAGATCAATATCCTTAATTAAATATTGAGGGCTATTTATTGGTATATATTCTAATTTAACAACATACTTATCTATTTCTCCCAAATAAAAACCTTTGCTGCCAAGTTCATCAAAACCACGGCCAACAAGATTACCAGAATAGGCATAACTAGTTTTCCCTGATTTCAAAAGAGGAGATCTTTTATGAATATGACCTAACGCTAGATAATCTAAACCGGTGGTAGCAATAAGTTCTTTAGTTATTGGATTATAAGCTGATTCAGCTGTGTGTGAAACAAGATCACCATGAATAACACCAAGATTTATTTTTGTTGGATCTAACCCTGGAAAATTTAGCAGACTTGATTCACGAACATATGAGCCAGTAAAACCTGCACCATAAACTGCAACATTTAAATCATCTAAAATTACCTGCTCCAAATCTCCTTTAAAGATATGAACATTCTGGGGCCAAACACTATGATAATAGGGTGAATCCATAGAAAAATAATCATGATTACCAGGTGAAATAAAAACTGGAGACTTGAACTCTGCCAAAGCTTCTTGCAAAGAACCAAGTGTTCTAGCATCTAAGGTAGAACTGTCAAACAAATCACCAGCAATTAGTAGGAGATCAACACTTTCCGTAAGACCAATGTTTACCAGCTCTCGCACCGCTTTCATTATCACTTGATTTGTATTAGAAGGCGTAAAGCTACTTGATTCAAGATGAAAATCTGCTGTATGTATAATTTTTAATTTTGACATAAAAACTTTCTATCTAGTGTTTATTTACCACATCTTATTAACAATTTGACTCAATCCAGTTATGCTCGATTACAATGAATTTTATTCAATAAAATTGATACCATGACCAAATTTGATCGTGGTATTTATCATGCTATGTTGCAGGATTTTTTTCAAGT
The DNA here is from genome assembly GCA_012518845.1 of Clostridiaceae bacterium. GTDB lineage: Bacteria > Bacillota > Clostridia > Saccharofermentanales > DTU023 > UBA5436. The sequence continues at coordinate 1,457 of JAAYRJ010000098.1, read as the reverse complement.
GAAATAGAATATTTGTGCTTGGCAAATGAAGTTTGTATGTACTTGTATTTAATATACAAAAGACGTACTTTGATGTAGTAATTTATCCTGGGATATATTATGTCTTGATGTATTTCGTAGACTTGCCTTGACCTATTTTTTTGATTTTGTTTTTATCTTGTAGATTCTTTAAGGCTCTTTCTACGGTAATCTTGCTAATATCAGGAGCAAATTCAAGTATCTCACTTTTACTTATCGGTACTAATGATTTGTTGATTATGCTTTCAACTCTATCTGCCTTGGTAAGTTTTCTATATTTGAGATGTTCTACTCGATCTCCAAACTCTAAATAGGCTTTTTGAATAATGCTTAATAAATACCTGGTAAAGTACTCATAGTCGTTTTTCTCCTCATGCCAGTTAGCAGAAGAACTTTGTAAGGCTTCATAATAAGTGTCTTTTGTCTGCTCTATCAGCATTTCTATACTAACGTATTTCCCCACAATATAGCCTGATTTATATAGAAGAAGGAGGGTTAACAATCTACTCATTCTACCATTGCCATCATTGAAAGGATGAATACATAAAAAATCTAGAACAAACATTGATGTTAAAATTAAAGGGTCATATTCTCCCTTTACTATAGCTTGATTGAAGGCTTGACATAAATCTTCTATGGCTTGTTTTGTTTCAAATGCAGAAACGGGTTTAAAGCGAACACTTTCTGTGCCATCACTATGAATTTCTGCAATGACATTATCTGTGCTTTTATAATTTCCACCAAAGCCAATTCCAGAAAAACTATATAAATCTCTGTGTAGCTGAAGAATAACATTTGGCTCTACAGGAATGTAATCATAGTTTTCATGAATAGTAGATAAAACATCACGATATCCCGCTATCTCTTGTTCTGAACGATTGCGTGGTTTTGCCTGTTGTACAACCAATTCCTTTAAACGGGTATCAGAGGTATGTATGCCTTCAATCCTATTTGATGATTCAGTACTTTGAATTTTAGCAACTTCTAGTAGGGAGTCTAATATATCAGCATCTGCTTCTACAAATAGATCTTGTTTACCCTTCATTTCTCTAATATTTCCAATCAAAGCCACAATTTCTGGAATTAATAAGGTTTTAGGTTTTTCTTTATAATCAAATTTTCTCATTCATCCACCTCTTTATGCATCATTTTAACGTGAAATGATGCAGAAAGCGAGTAAATGACATAGAAAGAACAATTAGTTTGTATTTCCACTATTTTTGTTCCTCGATAATTCTTTTTTAATAGTTGTGACTTACATCATACATATCTTTCTTTTTTTAAGATGGTGTAATAGCTTTTTCTCTTTCTTGGTATGAATACATTCTTGAAACAGCCTTTCTTTTGTCCAAGATTTTGTCCGCATACCCGTAGGTACAGTCTTTGTTTCTGTTACTATTTATCTACAATAGTAGAAATTAATAAGTACTTATCAAGGA
>JAAYRJ010000097.1 GCA_012518845.1 Clostridiaceae bacterium | reverse complement strand
AATTATCAAGAAAATGAAATATGACTAAAAAAACAAAAAATAAGATATTATACATTGATGCTGCAAACTCAATTGATGACATTCGAATTGCAGAGAAGAGCATTTGGGTGGAGGAGATACCAAAACATGGATATGATGTTCATTATTTGTTGATGAGCAGTAGAAACAGTAGGATTAAAACTTCAACTACTCATGGCGTTACTGTCACGCGTAGGAGTCGCTCGTTTTTAATTTCCTACCTTATATTCTTCTTCCAATTCTTAAGGGTTATAAGGAAGTTTAAACCGAAATTTGTAGTGATAAGGAATAGATTTGATTTAGCAATTTTGGTCTATCCATTCTGTTGGGTATTTAAGATTAGGACGGTTTACATCAAAGCATTCCCTTTGATTGAATCTATGTTGTCAAAAGTTTCTAATAAAATTCACGAAACATTGATTAATTGTACTCTGAAATGGGAGATCTATTTAATGCAACATTCAAATTTACTTATAGTACGAAGTAAAGCACATAAAAAATACTTATCAGATAAATACAATTTTCATAAAGATAGTTTGATAATTCCGATGGGAATAAATACCACAATGATTAAAAAAATTGACGAAACAGCAAAAATAGAATTGAAGAGAATGTATAATCTTAATAAACCCTATATCAGTATTTATTTTGGGACATTAGGAGAAGGTAGGAAAATTGATTTTATTGTAGATATGGTACATGAAGTGAGCAAAATCAAGGATACATTGAATTTTCTAATTGTAGGTGGGAGTGAGGAAGAAATCAGTAATTTGAAAAAGAAAACACAGGGTAAACATGCGAATATTTGTTTCACCGGCATAGTTCCTAGAGAACATTTATTTAAATTGTTGCAAATAGCTGATTTTTCTATATCAGCAGTTCCACCCCAAGAAAGATTTTTATTGTCATCACCAACAAAAATGTTTGAGAGTATGGCTTTTGGTTGTCCGGTTTTAGCCAATAAGGAAATTGTAGAGCAAAAGGAAATTATCGAACAATCTAACGGAGGTATTCTACATAGTTACAATAAACAAGAATTTGTTGATACCATTATTCAAATTTTGAATGAAGAAGTTGACTTAAAAGCCATGGGTGAAAAAGGGAGACGGTACATTATTGAGAATAGAAGCTATTCGAATATGGCAAATGAAATCGTTAAACAACTAAAATTAGTTGACTAATCACAGTCTAATTTAACATGCTTCAAAGTTTAATTGTATATGGTGGTTTGGCATTTCTGATGTGGTGGTTCGGAACCATTGCAGCAAAACGCGAGTTAACCAATATACGCTTACATAAAGAAACGTCATTCTGGACATGGGAAATGATATTACCCATACTGCTTTTTGCATTTATATCAGGAGTTAGATGGAAAGTCGGAACCGATCATCAGAGCTATTTAAATGGTTACATGGCTTTAATTCATGGAACTGAAACAAGAGAGCTTGAAGGAGCTTTTATGTATTTTTCTCAGCTGTTTGCTTATTTGAATTTACATTTTACCTTCTTTTTTGGCTTTTGGGCTTTTCTTCAAATTTCATTTATGTACTTGACATTTAAAAATGAAAGATATTTATTACCCTATATTGGGATTATTATTGTGTTTGGAGGATATTATATTGGATGGATGAATGGTATTAGACAAACTATTGCTGCTTGTATTTTTGTGTTTAGTATTCAGTTTATTACTAAGAGGAAACCAATTCAATATTTTCTTTTTATTTTTT
>JAAYRJ010000096.1 GCA_012518845.1 Clostridiaceae bacterium | reverse complement strand
GTACCCTTTCTGCTAATTATGTTTCCTTCTCTTTGTTACCAATACTGCTCCAAGTACAATCATTGCTGAACCTAACAATAATAGATACATTTCTGAAAACATTGATACTCCTGTTTTTGGCAAAACACCGTCTTTTGGTACGGATGGAGTTTCCACTGGTGGAGTATATTTGTTCTCAAGATCGAAACCATCTATCTTGCTTACATAATTATCTACAGACTTTTCTTTTATAGAGTAAACAAGAATCTCACCGTCTTCATATTTTGGTAATGATTCGAAACTATACACCCATTCACCTTTATTGTTTGGTTTAACTTTAATATCTGTTATTTTTATCGTTTCACCGTTATGAGTTTTATAAAGTTCAATCTCAATAAATTTAGGACGTTGTTTAGCTTCATTATTATTATCATCCCATGTTTTTGTCCCACCAATTTCTATTAATTCAGGACTATGCTTGTTTACAATATCAAAGCCAGTAATTTCTGTTTCATAGAATTCTACGTCGTCTTCTGAAATTGTATATTTTATCTCTTTTCCACTATCATATTTCGATAATTCGTCAAATTCGTATTTCCAATTTGTTTCTGATGTAACATCTATTGATCTAATTTCTTCACCATTTGCATAAAGACGAACTGTAATTGAATCTGGACGTTTACCATCTTGATTCTCAGCGTCATCCCAGATTTTTTGTCCCGATACTTTTATTTTTTCTGGAATGTGAATGTTTGTAATATCAAAACCATTCACTTCTGATACATAATCTTGGACTTCATCTTCATTTATAGAATATATAATTTCCTTTCCATTCTTGAATTTTGGTAATTCCTCAAATTTGTAGCCCCATTCTGATTCTGATGAAACAATAATGGAATCTATTTCTTGACCATCTGCTAATAGCCTAATGGTGATACTTTCAGGTCTCTTACCATCTTGATTATTATTATCGTCCCATGTTTTAATTCCTTCAATATCAATCATTATAGGATTGTGCTTATTAGTAATTTGGAATGTGTTATCTTCAGATTCAATGATACTTTCATATCCTTCGACATCCAATTCCTGAACATCATAAGCTATTTCATCATCATTACTATTGAATTTTGGTAAGTCTACAAATGTGTACTCCCAGTTGTTTTCCTCACTAAGTTTGATTTCTTTAGAAACCTCTCCATCTGCAAGTAAGTTTACTTTTATATCATTGGGTCTTATTCCATCTTGATTATTTTCGTCATCCCAAATTTTAGATATTGAAATAGATATTTTTTCGATTCTCTGGTTTACAATATCAGCAATTTCTTCTGATAAACCAAGTGTTCCATTTTCATTTCTTACTACGTTAAGTAGGATTTCTTCTTCGACTCTCTCATAACCCTCAGGAGCCTTAATTTCAACGATTTTATATTCCCCTTCATCAAGTCCACGTATCACAACTAGACCATCAGAATCTGATCTAAACACTAAAGCTTTAGTTTCTGATTCTTCCCATATCACTTCTCTATTGTTATCTAGACCAGCATAGTATTTATTATCTTTTTTTATATTAAATTCGGCGTTTTCTAAGCCTTGATTGTTATTCGAAGCAACTTTTCTGAAACTAATCATTGATAGTTCATTAGCTACTTGAATTATAGTTCCAGCTTCTGTATTCTTTGTGATTTTAATATTCATACCATTTAATAATTCTTCACTAATGGTATATCCTTCCCCTGCTAATATCTCAAATAACAGATAGTCAGTTTCTGTTCTTAAACCGCCAAAAGAAACCCTTCCATTTTCATCAGTAATTCCTTCACGAAGTTTCACATTTTTTTGACCATTTCTAGTAGACCATAATTCCAACTTTACTCCAGATAATTTCAAGTCTGTATTCTCTGAATCTACTTTTTCGAATGTAATGGTTGTTGTCTCTCCTTGACCTGTACCACCTGATGTGATTACTACTTCATCAATTTCAGTTTCAGTTTCTATCATTTCTGTACCTGAACCAGTTAATTTGACGCTGTTAGTGATTGACTCTGATCCAGTATCATTCGTTGGAATAACGTCAGAGACGTATTCAATAATATATGAGGTATGAATATCTTCATTAAATTTAATTGTAAGTGTTTGTTCACCTGTATCATTATCCATAACTAAATCTATTTCAAAATCAATATCTGCTTCGTCACCTTTATTGAAGTTTCCTGAATTATCATTAGCTGCTATTGCATTATAGATTTTTATGGAATCTTTATTTATAATTTGATTATTTGATGGGTTATCCTCAATTACTAAATCTTTAATTGTTGATTGAGATTTATTAATCATCAATTCCCATGTAATTCTATTCGTTTCTTTCAGTTTTGACTGCTTTTCTAGATGATTTCCTTCGTTAGCAACTGATACACGAGCAGTAATTTCTTGTTCTCTTCCATCATTGGTGTAGAGAGCCTTGTTTACATAAGGATTTTTAATTACATGATCTTTTAGACTTGTATTAAAAATCAACGCATAAGTTTTAATACTTCCTTCTGGTAAATTTACAACTACAGTCTTATCAGCACCATTGGGTTCCTTTATATCAGCATTTAAAACTTCATCACCGAAAGTGATAGAACCATCTGGATTAATGCTTACTTCTACTAATTTGGCACTTCCTGTCACATATTCTTGAGGTACTTGAATTGTATCAACAATACTTGCGTCCACTAATTTTTCTTGACGATAATTCGTAATAACTCTCCATGTAATCTCTTTTGTTCGAGCGTTGTAACTTCCACTTTTATTTGAATCAATTACAAATTCAGACTTAATATCATGGCTTGCCCCTCTTGTTGCTTCATGTTCGTTACCATTTTCATCAATCCATTTATGACTAGCTACATTGATAACTTGTGAGATACCATTTTTAGTTGGTAGTTCAAATGGTTCAAATTTGGTTTTATATCTAATAGAAAATCTTTTAGAAGTCGGAGCTTTCAAACTTATTTCGAACCCATCATCTTTGAGAAGTAAATCATATTCATCCTTTTCAAATTCACTGATTTCAAAGGAATTATCTACATATGTTTGTCCAACAGAAAAGGTGTCTACTAAACTCCAATTTTCCATATAATACATTGCTCTATTTACTTCAATTGTCCACGTAACTTCACGAGTGTCATAATTAATAGCAGAAACCCATTTAGATAGACCTTGTTCAGTGATTCTTCCTATTCCTTCTGACTCAAAGCCTTCACTGGTTGTAACATTATTTTTAAATGTTAGTCTATCATCTCCACTACTTATTATTCCGTTAAACTTTGTCTGATATTTGATTTCGACCTTAAAATCTATTTCTTCATTAAATGTTACTCTAAAGTTTCTATCATTTTCATGAGTAATTGTATAATATGAGCTATCTAACTCCTTGCCGTCTGCTGTATAGACTTTTATTGATTCCTGAATAATAGTTGAATCAGAGTTAACTGGCATTTCATCTTGTACCCACACACCAGCAGGAAGTTTCTTACTATTGTTATTAAATCTAATTGACCAATCATAGATATGTCCCCAAGATTCACTATTTTCACGAGAGTCTGATTTGATTACAAATTTTTCATAAGTTCTTTTTGCTGTTGCTCTAGCTTCGATTGGTTGATCTCCATTGGTAAATTCAGCAATGTTTTCAAATCTCAATTCTCCACCATCAGCAGGAATTACTTCTTCATCAAAAAAAGTCTCATAAATGATTATATATGACTTATTTCCTTGAGTGCCATCGAAAATTATCGTTGAATCTTCTATACTTACACCCGTTGCTTCTTTTCCTCGTTTAATCACATTGCCATTCAGATCAATTTCTTGTTCATAGATTTTGATATTATCAAGAGTCAAACCATTTGGTAAAATATCTTTCACAGTCGCTCCTGCTTGTATCTCGTTCATTTCTGTATTCACTGATACTTCCCAAAGCACTTTATTATCATTTGTAATTCCAGATGTGGTTTTACTAATGGATGAACCACCTTTTGGTTTCACATTTATAATTATTTTTCCTTCTTCACCAGATATGGGAACTATGATTTCTTTCTTTCCTGTTTCAGTATAAGTTTTGATTGTTTGAGTAAACTCTACCGTTCCTTCAATATTTTCATCGGTTTCTATTTTTGAATTAAACGTTAATCGTAGCTTCCCGTCAACAAAACTAAATGAGCCATAGTCTCCTAAACTTCCACTACTAACTATTGGTGAAATTCCTTGCGGTTGATCTATCTCAATATAGTCACCTTCCTTAAGTTCGTCAGTATTTAATATTGAGTTAGGAATAGACCAATTGTAAACCACTTTTAATACGTCATCAGTGGTAGCATTTATTTCGCCATCTACTTCACTACCATTCAAATAGAATTTAACCGAATTTATAATTTTTGCAGATGGAAACATTGAAGAAATATCTCTTCCCTCTGTTTCAGCTTGCACCTTATCATTATTTTCAGTTATAGATTCCGTGTCAATTGTATTCTCAATTTCCTTACTTTCTTCTACAATACTATCACTACTATCTTCAGTAGTTTCAATACTAGTACTTTCTTCAATTATCTCAGATTTTTCTTGATAATCACTTTCTATTGTTTCTTCTGAATCTGTTGTTATTTCAGTAGAAATAGATTCAGTTCCATCTATACTATTTGCATGAACGAATGTTCCTAAGTTAGTCAATTGAAATATTAGTGATAACAAAAGAATCATTGTTGTTATACTTTTCAATAAACCTTTTTTCCTTGTTTTCCTTCTATTCATAATTAATCTCCTCCACCTATATTAAAAAACGAAAAAGAGTAATACCGACAATTATTCCATGATACTCAAATGCTTCACATCGTTATATATCCACACTACCCGTAGCATGGACCTATGTCAATTGGATAGGCTACACTAAATAGGACAGGTTTTCTCCGAACATGATATAATATTATTAGGAGGAGAAAATCATGTCAAGAAAATATTATGAGGAAAATTTCAAGAAGCAACTGAAACGTCTAACCAAGAGAAAAGAGCAGTTCCCCAATGAGGCATCCTTAGACCGATTCGTCTGCACCATTTGCTTGGAGTATAATCGCAAGTACTCGCAACGTGTTCACAAGGGATTTG
>JAAYRJ010000095.1 GCA_012518845.1 Clostridiaceae bacterium | reverse complement strand
GTGGAAGAAAGGGATGATATGTCAAAAGAAAACAAAAGCAAAAGTATTCAACCAGATATTAAAACCTGGTCTTTATTCACAGGATTATCTGATCAAGACTATATAGATCTAGAAAAAAATATTAAGATAATAAATTTTAATAAAGATGAGGTAGTTTTTAGACCAAATGATCAAGCTGATGGCATGTACTATATGATTTCAGGAACAATGAAGATTTCCAAAATCATGCCTGAAGGCAAAGCTCAAATACTCTATATCTATCATGCTGATGATTTTGTAGGTGGATTAAATGTTTTGTCTGGTGATCATTATCTTTATTTAGGTGAAACATTAGAGCCTTGCAAAATAGGCTATATTCCTAAAAATGTTTTTCTCAAATATGTTTTGAATAATACACAAAGTCTGATTAGTTTGCTTGAAAAATCATATGATCGCATCCGCTGGGCAGAAGATTTAATTTCACGTCTTTCATCATCTAATGCAGAAATTAAAGTAGCTGGACTATTGATAAGTTTAATAGATTCATATGGACGAAAACGAGGACAAGATATTCATTTAGAATTATCCATAACAAGAGAAGAAATGGGCAGCTATGCTGGTTTAACTAGAGAAACAATGACCAGAAAACTAAATGAATTTAGAAAAAGGGATCTCATCGATTTTCGTGGCAATAGAACAATTATTATCAAGAATTTAGAAGCTTTACGTAGTATCATTTATCTTGTTTAGAAATGAGCTTAAAAACAAAAATATGCCTTATTGTTGATCGGAAGAATCATCAATAAAATCCGATTTACGATAGGTATTTAAAGGATTATTTTCAACAGCCTCATGCAACATATCATCATGGACATGCGTATAAATTTCTGTTGTTGAAACACTACTATGACCCAAAATTTGCTGTAAGCTCCTGATATCAACTTGACCATGCTGATACATTAAAGTAGCTGCGGTATGACGCAATTTATGTACAGAATATTTTCTTGTATCAAGTCCTGCCTTTGCTAAGTATTTTTTCACTACATTTTGGACAGCTCTTTGGGAGATACGTCTACGATTACGACTAATAAAAAGTGCATCCTCAGAATCCTTTTCAGACAACTTAGGCTTGATACGATGTGGTAAATATTCATTTATTGCTTGGAGACTAATACTATTTAGATAGATCGTTCTTTCTTTGCCACCTTTTCCCATTACAGTCAAAGTCTCTCCTTTGATATCTGCAAGGTTAATGTTACAAAGTTCAGAAAGACGCATACCACAGTTCAAGAATAATGTAAGAATACAATAATCTCTTGCTGCGAAAGGATCATCAGAGTTGGCAGCTTCAGACAAAACAGATAAGCTTTCTTCTATTGATAAATGTTTAGGCAAAGTCCTTTTTTGTTTAGGTGACTCAAGTTCAGCAGCAGGATTGGAGTCAATAACTTTTGCTTTTGTATGTAGAAAATTAAAAAAACTTCTAAGTGCAGAAATCCTACGTGAACGGGCAGCAGGACCATTTTCTCTTGCTTGACCTAGCCAAGAAATAAAGCGATACATTTCGCTTAACTGAATGGATTTGATAAAATCTAAATCAATATCCTCAATAGGAATTTCATCAAAATCTATATCGTCTGCAAGCCCACGATATTGTTTCAAAAAACGGAAAAACAATTCAAGATCATATTGGTATTCTTGAATTGTCCCATCAGCTCTTTCTCTAATTCCTGAAAAATAACTAATAAATTCATCAAGCCAATAAAAACTTTTCTTCATTTTTACCTACTTTCTATGTATAATTATATGCTAAACTAAACAAAACTTAAATTACAGGAGGTTTACAATATGAATCGTAAATATAAAGTTGGGATTATTGGAGGTACAGGTTACGTTGGCCAAAGGTTTGTGACACTTCTAGATAATCATCCTTGGTTTGAAGTTACTCACATTGCAGCTTCTTCAAGATCTGCTGGTAACAAATATGCAGACATTATGGAAGAAAGATGGAAAATTGACGAACCTATTCCAGAATCTGTAAAAGATATTATTGTCAAGGATTCAGCAAATATTGAGTCTTTTGCGGATGAAATTGATTTTGTATTTTGTGCTGTCGATATGGAAGAGTCTGCATTAATTGAGCTGGAAGAATCTATTGCAAAACTAGAAATTCCAGTTGTTTCAAACAATTCTGCCAATCGCTGGACAAAAGATGTACCAATGATTATTCCTGAGATAAATCCTGAACATGCTAAATTGATCGAAAGTCAAAAGAAACGTCTGGGAACAGAAGTTGGCTTTGTTGCTGTTAAGCCTAATTGCTCTATTCAAAGTTATGTTCCAGCATTAACCCCTCTTAAAAAATTTGGTCTAAAAAAAGTCAATGTTTGTACTTACCAATCAGTTTCAGGTGCAGGCAAAACCTTAGCTGAATGGCCCGAAATTAATGCAAACATCATTCCATATATAGGTGGTGAAGAGGAAAAATCGGAAAGAGAACCACTTAGAGTTTGGGGTGAACTAAATGAAACAGGTGATGCAATAAATTTAGCAGAAGAACCAGTCATTTCTGCTCAATGTTATCGTGTGCCTGTTCAAGATGGTCACATGGCTGCTGTTTCTGTTTCTTTTGTAGAAAAACCTGAAAAAGAAGAAATTCTTGAAATCTGGAAATCTTACAAATCATATGCAGAAGAAAAAGAATTGCCTTCAGCACCAAGCCCTTTCTTACAATACTTAGAAGAAAATGATCGTCCACAATCTAAAGTAGATCGTATGTTTGGTAACGGTTATGGTGTTTCGATCGGCAGACTCAGAGAAGACGCAAATTTTGATTATAAATTTGCTTGTCTATCACATAACACAATTCGTGGCGCTGCTGGAGGTGCAATTTTAACTGCTGAACTGCTAGTTAAAGAGGGTTATATACCATTAAAATAATAGGCAACTTGTGTTAAAATAATGTTAGCAATAGATCAAATTGCTTTTTTGGTTTCTAGTGGATTAACATTTATTGAGGCAAAAGATGATTACAATCAAAGACATTGCAAAAAAAGCTGGCGTTTCATACGCGACAGTTTCGCGTGCTTTAAATGACAAAAGTGATGTTAATCCAAAAACTAAGAAGAAAATTATTAAATT
>JAAYRJ010000094.1 GCA_012518845.1 Clostridiaceae bacterium | reverse complement strand
GGGGAAAATAAATGTCTGATAATTGGAATTTAAGAACAAATATGACAATGTTAACCGATTATTATGAGTTAACTATGATGAATGGCTATTTAAAAAATGGCATGCAAGACCGAATAGCATGTTTTGATTTGTTTTTTAGATCAGTACCTGAGTCTGGAGGCTTTGCTATCGTTGCAGGTTTACAGCAAATGATTGATTACTTACAAGATTTACGTTTTGAAGAAAAAGATATTAACTATTTAAGAAATCTTGGAATTTTTGAAGAAGAATTTTTAGATTATCTTAAAAATTTTAAATTCTCTTGCGATGTTTGGGCGATCGAAGAAGGAATGCCAATTTTTCCTGGCGAACCTATAGTCAAGGTAGTTGGGCCTTTGATGCAAGCTCAAATGATTGAAACAATGCTCTTAGTTACAATTAATCATCAAAGTTTAATTGCAACTAAATCTTCTCGAATTGTCAGAGCTGCTGATGGCAGACCAATCATGGAATTTGGTGCTAGAAGAGCGCAGGGTTATGACGCATCGACCTTAGGTGCTAGAGCCGCTTATATTGCAGGTGTTGCAGGAACTTCTTGTACAATTGCAGCTCAACAATTTGATATTCCTGCTCTAGGTACAATGGCACATAGCTGGGTACAATCATTTCCAACCGAATATGATGCTTTTGTCGCCTATGCAAAAAGCTATCCAGATGACACACAGTTTCTAGTTGATACTTATAATACTCTAAGATCAGGAGTTCCAAATGCAATTAAGGTTGCTAAAGATGTCTTAGAACCGCTGGGAAAGCGTCTAAAAGCTATCAGAATTGATTCTGGTGATTTAACCTATTTAACTATCGAAGCTCGCAAAATGCTTGATGAAGCAGGTCTAACTGATTGTAAAATAACAGTAAGTAATTCAATGGATGAATACTTAATTCAAGATCTTCTGAGACAGGGTGCACAAATAGATAGTTTTGGTGTAGGTGAGAGATTAATTACATCTAAATCGCAGCCAGTTTTTGGAGGAGTTTATAAATTATCTGCTATTGAAGATCAAAATGGTGCAGTGATTCCACGTATGAAGATTTCTGATAATCCAGGTAAAATAACTAATCCTGGTTCTAAAGAAGTGTGGAGATTTTATGATAAAAGCACTGGCTATGCTTTGGCTGATCTTATCACCCTAGAAGGAGAGGAAATAGATGAGAACAAACCATACGAAATTTTTGATCCTCAACATACTTGGAAACGAAAAACCTTAACGAATTTTAAAGTTGAAAAACTTTTAAAGCCAATTTTTGTTAAAGGAAAATTGGTTTATAAGGAAAAGTCTTTGCAGGAAAGTCGTGATTTATCGAGAAAACATGTGAATAAGCTCTGGGATTCGATTAAACGATTTGAAAATCCTCAAGAATACTACGTTGATTTGTCGCAAAAACTCTGGGATTTAAGGCAAAACTTTTTACGTTACAATAAAATTTAATTAGAAACTAATTGGAGGAAAAGTTATGTCCAAAGAAATCAAAAAAATTAGAATTACTTTAGCTGATCAAGCCACCATCGATTTAGAATTGTATCCAGATCTTGCACCAGTAACTGTAGATAATTTTCTAAAATTAATCAATGAAAATTTTTATGATGGCCTTATTTTTCATCGTGTAATTAAAGGATTTATGCTGCAAGGTGGTTGTCCCGATGGAACTGGTATGGGTGGTCCTGGCTGGACAATCAAAGGTGAATTTGCTATGAATGGATTTAATAATCCTTTGAAACATGAACGCGGTGTGATCTCGATGGCACGAGCAATGGATCCAAATTCAGCAGGCTCACAATTTTTTATAATGCATCAAGATTCACCTCATTTAGATGGTCAGTATGCTGCCTTTGGTAGAGTAATTGAAGGTATGGAATTCGTTGATCGGATTGCTAATGTTTCTACTGATTTCCAAGACAAACCATTAGAAGCACAACAGATTCAATCGATTGAAATTATTAATTGATAAAATTTAGAAAGGAAGAACTATGTCAGATAAGAAAGTAGCTGTTTTTTTAGCTCCAGGATTTGAAGAAATTGAAGCTTTGAGCGTTGTTGATTTTTTAAGAAGAGCAGACATTGTTGTAGATATGATCGCTGTGTCAGATGATTTAAAAGTTGTTGGAGCACACGAAATCCCTGTACATGCAGATTTATATCTTTCAGATATTGAAAATGATTATGGTCAATATGATTTATTAGTTTTACCAGGTGGCTTACCAGGTGCAACTAATTTACGGGATAATGAGGTAATCATTGAATTAATTCAGAATCAGATTGGCGCAGATAAATATGTTGCAGCAATTTGCGCTGCACCAATTGTATTAGCCAAAGCCGGTCTAACGGCTGGCAGGAAGGGTACAAGTTATCCGGGTTATAAAGATGAAATAAAATTTGAAGAATACTCTGAAGAACTAGTAGTCCAAGATGGGAAGCTTATTACTTCGCGTGGACCAGGTACAGCAATTTATTTTGCTCTCCATTTAATTGAAGTTCTTCTTGGTAAAGAAAAAAGAGATGCAATAGCAGATGGCCTATTAATTCCTATTATTGAGGAAAAAATAAAATCCACATAAATCTTTTTTGCAAGAAAAAATTATGACGTATATAAACAAAAGAAAAGATGCCGGCATGAAAATGAGTCTTGTCGGCATTGTTATTAACTTAATCTTATTCATTGGAAAACTGATCTCAGGTTTAGTTGCTGGTAGTGTTGCTATGACTGCTGATGCTATAAACAACTTGTCTGATTTTGCCTCAGCCATTGTAATCTTAATTAGTTTTTATTTTTCAAGCAGACCTTCTGATCGAGAACATCCTTTTGGACATGCTAGATTTGAATATGTTGCTTCAGCTATTGTATCAATGATTATTGTATTTTTGGGGTTCCAGCTTGGGTTTTCTTCAATTCGAAAAATTATTAATCCAGTATTAATAAATCCAGACATATTCTTTTATTTAGTATTAATTGTGTCAATTATTCTTAAGTCTTATCTCTATGTTCGTTATCGTCGTGAAGCTAAGAAACTTGATTCACCAGTATTATTGGCTTCAGCCAAAGATAGTTTGACAGATGTTATAGCTTCATCAAGTTTGCTTATTGCCATTTTGATAGGTCAAATTACAAATAAATCTGTAGATGGATATGCAGGCATAGTTGTTTCCATTTTTATCGTGTATACAGGAATTTCCATTCTTTTTAAAACATCAAACCGATTACTCGGGGTCAAAGCAGACAAAAAATTTAGAAATAAAATTAAAGAATTTATTTTAGATTTTGATGGTATTTATGGTATTCATGATTTAATTATTCATGATTATGGAGGACAAAATTATTTTGCTAGTGCACATGTTGAAGTAAATGCCGCACATGATATTAAGCTCATACATGAATTGATTGATCATATTGAAAGAGAAATTGATTTTAAATTTAAAATCCAGATGGTATTGCATATGGATCCAATCGATCTTAATGATCATAAGACTGAACGCATCGAAGCTAAATTACTTGAGATCATCAAACAAATTGATGACAATATCAGCATGCATGATTTACGTATTATGGAAGACAAAAATAGAGATAAACTAATCTTTGACCTAAAAGCGCATAGCGGCTGCAAATTAACCAATCAAGAAATTCGCCAAAAAATAGCAGACAAAATGGAACAAATTGCTCCAAAATATGCCTGCTATATAGATATTGATCGAAATTATGAAGTAGATACGGTCAAGGTTCCTTTTGATCCAGAGCTCACTGATCAATTACAAAATGAAAATAATTAATTTATTTTCTAAACTGACCTTCACCTTTAACAACAAATCTCTCTGAGGTTAATTGTTTAATCCCCATTGGTCCTCTAGCATGTAATTTTTGAGTGGAGATGCCAATTTCACCACCAAAGCCAAATTCACCGCCATCTGAAAATCTAGTGCTGGCATTCAGATACGTAACTGCCGAATCTACTTCATTTAGGAAGCGTTCTGCATTGATCAAGTCTTTGGTTAAGATCGCATCAGAATGATGTGTGCCATATTTATTGGTATAATAAATTGCTTCATCAACATTTTCTACTTGATGAAGAAGTATTTCTTTCGTCAAGAATTCATGGCCAAAATATTCATCACCATCCAAGTGTATTTGGTTTGATTTAATATATTCATCATCTAAGTGCAAACTTTTAGCTAATTTTGAACTCAGATGAATAATAACATCATTTTCTAATAATGCTTCAATTACATCAGTTGCATAATTAGTTTTATCTTTATGGAATAATAGACATTCGACTGTATTGCAAGTTCCAGGTCTTTGGGTTTTAGCATTAAGAATAATCGGAATTCCTTTTTCCTCATCAGCATTATGATCCACAAAAATTTGACAAGTACCAGCGCCTGTCATAATAATTGGGATAGTTGCCTTTTTTTGCATTGCTTCTTTGAGACCTTCGCCACCGCGTGGAATCAAAATATCGATATATTCATCTTGAACAATTAATTCATCTAAAGTTTCATGCTTTGTATCTTCAATTAATTGGATTGCGTCATCGGGTAGACCAAGTGGTTTTCCAATCCGATTAAATAAATCAGCAAGATATTTATTTGAATGGATAGCAGAAGAAGAGCCTCTTAAAATCGAAACATTAGATGATTTTAAACATAAGCCAGCCGCGTCAATTGTCACATTAGGTCTTGATTCATAAATAATTGCAATAACACCCAAGGGAGATCTAACTTTTTGAACTTTTAGGCCGTTTTCCAAATTAAATCCTTCTACGATTTCACCAACCGGATCAGGAAAGCTTGCAATTACTTTTAAAGAATCAGCCATTCCTTGAATACGTGAATCATTCAAAGTAAGCCTGTCAATCAAAGCTTCACTTAAATTATTCTTTTTGCCTGCTTGAATATCACGTTCATTAGCTTTTTTAATTTCTTCTTTTTCAGCAACTAAAGCATCAGCAACAGCTAACAAAATTTGATTCTTTTTCTCAGTTGAAATTTTTCTCATTTCCGAAGTTGCTGCTTGAGCATTTTGACTAATTTTTACAATCATTGATTCCTCCCATTCTGATTGTAGCCTTACAATCTATTAGCAAATTATGCTTCTTGTTTATTCTATCGTGGCCATATTATTACTATGAATGACTTCATCTGAATATCTATAACCTAGTATATCTTTTATTTTATCCGTATGTATCCCCATGATTTTTTCAATATCTGAACTCGCATAATTTACGATCCCAACAGCTTTTTTTTCTTTCTTATAAAGTATTTCTACAACTGCACCACGATCAAAACGACCATCAATTTTAGTGATTCCTGCAGGTAATAAAGATTTTCCATTTAAGATAGCTTGATATGCACCTTTATCAAGATGAATATAGCCAGACAAAGTTGTTGCATAACGAAGCCAATATTTTCTAGCGTTGAGTGCAGGCTTTTCTGCAATGAAATGGGTACCGATTTCTTCACCTTTAATAGCACGTGTAATATTATGTGGATCTTCGCCTGATGTGATTATTAAATCGGTACCATTTCTCATAGCCATATCAGCAGCTAATAGTTTTGTTGCCATGCCGCCTGTTCCAAATTTTGAACCTGCAGAACCAGCTTTGGCTTTTAAATCATCATCTATCTGATGAACAGTTTTAATTAATTTAGCATTAGGATTTGTCTTAGGATTATCATCATAAAGACCATCTATATCTGTTAAAATCACCAGCAAGTTAGCATCAATTAAAGCTGCTACTAAAGCTGATAGAGAATCATTGTCTCCTACTTTAATTTCCTCATTACTAACAGAATCATTTTCATTAATAATGGGTAAGATTTTTTTATCAAGTAGTAATTGACATGTATTTCTTGCATTTAAATATCTTTTTCGATTTGAGAAATCATCACGTGTTAAAAGCAACTGGGCAATTGTATGATCAAAGGCGAAGAACAAACTAGAATAGAGTTGAATTAACTCAACTTGGCCAATTGCTGCTAAAGCTTGATGTTCATCCAATTCAGTTGGTTTGTGAGCTAATTGCAAAGTTCCCATGCCTGCAGCAACGGCGCCAGAAGTTACAAGCACGCACTCATAGCCATCATCCATCAATAAAGATATTTCCTTTACAATTTTTTTGATTTTGTTAATGTTCAACTTGCCATCTGCGTGGGTCAAGGTTGTGCTACCAATTTTTATTACTACTCTTTTATTTATTTCCATAATTTTACCTACTATACGCTATTTTGAACTTCTAATAAAGTTCAAATATCAATTACGAAATTGCGAAGGCGCCAATTTCATAACTTTCCCAATATCCAGCATCATCCCAGGTAACAGAACAATCTAACCAAAAAATTGCTCCAATACCACTACGCCATTTTGTGGCATCAAACAAGAAATCTTGATTTGAGATCAGACATCCTCTATCAGTGGGATTTGGTAACTCAATTGTTAAGAGAACACCATCCTCCCAAACTAATTTTTCTTCATCAATATAACCTTGGTCAACGAATTCCTGATAACTACCTATGATAACTTGTGGTATTGGTTCAATAGCTTTATTATTTTGTTCATTTTGTAAAAGATAAGCGATAGCATTTATTTCTGATTTATTTAAATTTCCAGGAGCATTTCCAAGTTCAAGTCCGATAAAGTTAATATCTTCATTTAGGGCTCGGTCATCCTCCAACAAATCTATTAATACTTGTGTATAAAGTGTTACCAAATCACTATAATCGCCCTTTTGGGGGGAAGTTGCAACAACTTTTCTAATGTCAACTGGTATTGCTGGATATGACTCTTGCACTATTCCAGAATAATAAACATCTAGCTGCATGCCGTTTTTAAGATCTTCAACATTAGATTCTTCATTATCGATAATGATTTCAGCGTTATTGAAATTAGCATGGAATAAATCAAATTCTCCTTCACCTGCTAGAAGGAATATATTAGAATCAGCTTCTTCTACACGCTCAATAAGCTTACAAGCTAAAACTTCTTGATCTGATTCAGAACCGATCGCATTGGGTTCTGTTTCTACCAAAGATTGGTCATCTTTAATATCATTCTTAGAAGAAGTTGCCACATTGTTTTGATTAATTTCTGTGTCATGAGTAGAAGTTTTGTTATTTGTGTTGTCTACTTCACCTTTTGAACATGCTACTAAAAGTATTGTTAGAGCTAAATAAACAAGTAAAAAAGTAGAGATTTTTTTCATATCACACCTCTTGTTAATAATTTTTTTATAAGGTAAAATTTTAGCATAATCTTATATAAATTCCGTTTATTTCTTTATTTCAATATCAGTTTTTTCGAATAACTTGTATTATTTTAGCATTTTTAAAGTAGGAAAAAAATTAATTGGTAAATCTTGAAAAAGTATTTCAATTATTAAAGAAACTTTATTAATTAAATACATTGAATACCTTAATAAGAAAATACACTTTTGCTAATTAAAAGATATCTAGAAAATGGTTGTAACTACAATTTAGCATGAGCTAAAGAAATTCACATCTAAAATTAAAGAACATGTAAGAGGAGTAAAATGAGATGAATAAGAGTGTAATGATAACATTATTGACTTTACTAATGTTAACTAGTTTTGTTTCTTGTGTAGCGAGTAAGAATAAGACAGACAGAAAAGATAGCTCTTTATTAGAATCAGAAATTGAGAACAAAGTATCAGAATCTAAAGCTAAAGAAACGGAGATAGAAAAAGAAATCTTTAAAAATGATATAAGAATTGAAAATGAAGTAAAGGACACTAAAAAGGGAAACACGGTTTTTGAAAAGCAACTTTTAGATACAGAATCTACAACAAGAAAAGCAAAAGCAGACCTTGAAAAAACAGAAAAAATTACATCCTATAATTCTATGCAAAGAGTTACCACTCAAGCACCAATCACAAAAGCTACTACAAAAATAAAAGCTACTACGACGGCAGGAAACAAGAACTTAACAACTAAGGGTACAACTACTCAAATTCAAAATAGAGAAACTCAAGCTACTAATACAGCAGCTAGCCCAACTAGAAAAACATCATCAGCAACAACCCATATTCATGACTATAAAGCTATATATAAGACAGTAAGCATACCAGAAAGAGGTCATTTTGAAACAGTTGTTGTGACACCTGCCTGGACGGAAGAAAAGCCGATTATAGAGAGAGTTACCTATATATATTTTTTTGTAGACGGTTTTAAAGCATATACACAATCAGGAGCAATTGCTCATGAAGATTATTTAATGGAGAATAATTTATCCACACAATGGCGTACAATGTATGAATACGTACAAACAGGTACAGAAAAAATTAATCATAAAGCTGTTACAGAGCAAATTTGGATCATAGATACACCGGCTAGTACAAGGCAAGAAGTTGATTACTATAGATGTTTTTGTGGAGCTACAAGATAATTAATTTCCTTACAAAGTAGTTTCTTAATTTATTTTCAACTCAATAAATATTTTGAGTAGTTAAAAAAGCCAAAGCATTTAAATTTATTCTAAAATTAAAAATGTTGAAAAATACAATGATTTCCTAAATTTATATCTATTATTCTTTTTTCTAAAAATAATACCAAACTTTAAAAAGTAAGCGGGCTAAATTAATAGTACCGCTTTTAATTTTTATTTTTTTATTGTAAAGGAGAATTTTATGGCAATTAAGAAAAAGAATAAAAGATATCTATTAATATTATTATTAATTCTATCAATTTCATTAAGTGTTTTCATCAGTATTATACCAATAAGAGATGTAGAAGCTGCTACCATAAGCGTGAGCCATTCTACGGGTAACTATATTACTGAGATGGATTCGGAGCTTTATTTCCCTGGCCTTACGATGAACATACCTAGCTCTGCGATAGATTATTTGTATGAATTTTATGATTATCCAAGAAGTGGAGCGATATTTTTTACACATGGAGGTTTATATACGCCAGAAGTAGCAACAATTTGGGTAGAAGGTCAATTAGGGTTCTGTTCAAATCCTACCGTTCTTTATCAACCCGGCTCATTTACAAATAGGATCTCTGTAACTTCAAGTATTTTAGATGAAAATAATTTTGATGATTTTTTGAATAAATTTAGTATGTATCGTTATCCAGTTTCGGTATTAAGAACTAGACTAGAAAACTTCTTTGGTGGCAGAGAAGAAATAATTAATGGCTCAATGATAGTTTATCTTTCTGGGGTGTTAAATAATTCAACAGATTTAGTAAAAAACGAACTAATTAGAATGTTCGAAGAAGATAATCCTGATTCAATGTATAAAGGAGTAGTAACTCCGACGAAGTTAAATACAGAGCGTTATTTAGCCATGATTAACTGGATTTTTAGCTTAGATAATTATGTTTCAGTACTAGAAGGTGGCAATTATGATTTAGGTCTCTATGAAAACGATATCTTTGGATTGAATTCTTTCTACATCTATATTGGTAATCAAATCAGAGCTGGTAAAATTCAAGTGAAAAATCCATATTACCGAACATATTATTCACCTGTTTATCCCAATCCAATCGGATTGCATTCAGGTAGACAAGTTGTTGGTAGTTATGGCGGCCAAATAGAACTGGCATCTAGTGGCGAATTAGAGCTTCTCAAAAAATCTTCAAGACCAGATTATACAGAAGACAATAACAACTATGACATGACTGGTATCACCTTTACAGTTTTTGAGGATGCTGGTTTTACAAAAAAAGTAGGTGATCTTGTATGTGATTCTAATGGCAAGTCAAATGTTTTAACAAACTTAATACCAAAAGACTATTGGCTTAAAGAAACAAAGGGTGGTAAAGGCTTTCATTTTGATTCAGATAAACCAGCAGAAAAAGTAACTGTAAGACCTAATGAAAGAACAACTTATGAAGCAGAAAACGTACCTATTGATGATCCAGTTTCTATTTTAATAGAAAAACAAGATGTTATTACAAGAAAAACTACAAAACATGCTAATACGAGTTTAGCTTTAGCTGAATTTACCATTAAATTCTATGGCGGAGATTATCCTGAAGGTGTAGATCCAGGAGCAGAAGGTATAACACCTACCAGAACTTGGGTGTTAAGGACAAATAGTAATGGTCAAGTGAGTTTAGCTAGTGCAAATACAAGTTTCGATTTTAATGGTCAAAGTTATCCATATAACGTCTCAGGAGATGATTTATATTTAAATGATTTAGGCATTCCTACCCTTCCTCTTGGAACCATAACTATACAGGAAACAAAGGCACCAGAAGGGTATTTATTACCTGATCCAGCTCCAATCCATATAAGAAAGATAGCTTTAGATGAAACTTTACAAAATGTTAAAACCTACAATGTTCCTGTTCAACTAGAACACCCTATTTTAGGAAGTTTTACCTTGTTTAAAGGAAATGAGGATGCAGAAGAAACAAGTATCATTAATCCAGAAGCAGGTGCAGAATTTGTTGCTATCTTAGTAAGGCATGTTAATCAGCATGGCTCATTTGAAGAAGCATTGAAGTATCTAGATACTTACGAGAAAAATGAATACTCTGTCCTGGTAACAGATAATACAGGTAATGCCAAGTCTGGTGATCTTGTTTATGGTGATTATATTATTATGCAAACTAAAGGTAAAGAGGAAACACATCTTTACGAAAAACCTATACCTCTAACCATTTCATCACATGGACAAACAGAGCATTATAATATCAATAATCCTAATAAAGAATTCTTAGCAAGGATCATTAAAAAAGATAGTGTTACAGGCGAATTTGTTATCTTAAATTCTGCTAGCTTCAAGATAAAGAACAAAGATACAGACGAATACGTAACTATGAAAGTTGGAACAAAAATTTACAATTCGTTTAAGACAACATCTGAAAATGCTGGAGATATTCCTGCTGGCACATTCTATCTAGATACAGAAGTACCAGGCACTGCTGTAACTCCTTTAAAATTAAAAGCTGGCATATATATTGTTGAAGAAATAGAAACGCCAGAAGGATATTATCTCTTAGAAACACCAATAGAGTTTAAAATTGGTGAACAGCATGTTGATCAAGTAGATCAAGATTTAGACGAAATTATTGAAGTTGTTGTAGAAAACAAACCCCAATCTGGTGAGCTTAAACTACATAAAAAAGGTGATTTGTTTAAAGAATGGACAACAAAATCAGTTACACTACCTGTGCAAAAACCTGGTAAAACGGAACAAGTTGAAACAGAAGTTCCTAGAGCGAATGAAGCCTTAACTTTAACTAGAGATTGGATAGAGTTAAAGGAAGTAGAAGAACTTGTAGAAATAAGTCCTGAGACTGGTGAAAAATTGCAACCAGCTATATCTGAACAAATAGTTCCATCAGTCGAGAGACTTGTTAAAAAAAAGATAGAAGTTCCACAGCAACAATCTGAAACTGTGTTTACAGATGAAACAGGTAGCTTTAGTGGAGATTTTACTGAAAAAGGAAAATATACTCTAACAGATAAATCTGGAAAGGTTGTGACAAGTATAACTTTAGCGGAAGGTGAAACTGGTACTATTGCTGTAACCTTACCTGCTGAAACAAAAGTAGATCATAACTATCTACCAGGTGAAGCTGCAAATCAAGACTTCACTTATAACGTAGCTACTTATGAAGAAGGCTACTTACCAGGAGCAGAATTTGAACTAATAGCCAAAAAAGACATTCAGTCTTGGGATGGTCAAACCTTGTTTTATAAGAAAGGTGATAAATTACAATTAGCTCAAAAAGATATAGTAGTTGCAGACAAAACCTTATACAAAAAAGGTGAAGTTATTACTATTCCAACTTTAGATCAAAGTGTTATGTCTGATCAAACTTTAGTAGATACAAAAGTTGTTACCGAAAACAAAGAGCTTGTTATTTCTAGAATACCTTTAGGTCGCTATGATCTAGTAGAAACAAAAGCACCTAAAGGCTATATCAAAGACAGTACAGTTAGAAGTTTTGAGTTTACACCGCAAGCAAAGACGATCTTAGTTGATATAAAAGAAACAGAACCTATTATTAACAAAAGACAAAAACTTAATGTGTCCTTAGCTAAGACTTTGAAAGAGAATGAGTATTTTAAAGATACAGATTTTTCTAATATTGTTATTGGCATGTACACAAAAGAAGCCATCTTAGGTTTAGAAAAAGATCAGCTAGTTGCAGTAGTAGCTCCAAATAGTATAGGTGCAATTACAGTTAATGATGTTCCAGGAGGTAATTATTACTTTAAGGAGATCTCAACGAAAGATGGTTATATCCTTAACACAAATGAATATGATATTTCAATAATTTCAGATGAGATCGCAGAAAAAGATAAGATCGAAGTAGTAAAAGAACCAATAGTGAATGAACCTCTAACAAAAGATATTAAGGTTATAAAAACGGATAAAGATACTGGTAGACCGCTGGTAGGAGTAGAGTTTAAACTATTTAAGCTTGAAGCTGAGGGCAAAAAACTGCCTATCAAGAATACAGTAACAGATACATATAGTTTCTTTACAGACCAAAAAGGAGAGATAACTATTAAAACCTTACCTTTTGGTACTTATAGCCTTGAAGAAGTGAAAACGATCGATGGTTATATTAAAGATAAGAATACTCATAATGTAGCTGTTTCAGAAGATTTTGAACTAGAAGTTAAAGTAACTAATGAAGCTACAACCGTGGGCTTTAGGAAAATAGATAGCAAAACTGGTAGACCCGTAGTAGGCTCAACCTTAAAACTAGTTGATAGCGAGGGAAATGAAATTTATTTAGATGAACTTGGTTATGTAACAACCAAAGAAAATGGAACTTTAGCAGAATGGATAACTGATGGTAACTTATTCTTTGTTAAAGGCTTATCTATTGATCATGGTTACAGGGTAATTGAAGTTAATGCACCAGAGGGATATCACAAGGGTGAAGATTTAGATTTCACTGTAGGCGCTAATACAGGCATTCAGTTAACTGATTATCCTAATACACCTTATGAACCAAAGATCAAAACAAATGCATTTAATAAAGATACAAACGGTAAAACAGCACATGCGATTAAATCTGCTAGGATAATAGATATCATAGAATATGTTGATTTAATTCCAGGTAGAACTTATAAAGCTAAAGCTGTATTAGTATTGGCAGATGATCCTACTCAGGTCATAACCGAGGCAAATCTTGAATTTGTACCAGAAACAAAAGATGGTGAAATTGAGGTGGATTTTGGTGTTGTAGATTTATTAGGATTAGCAGGTGAGAAAGTTGTTGTATTTGAAAGTGTAATTGATCTTAAAACAAATCTAGTTGTTGCAACACATAGAGATGATGAAGATCCAGATCAAACTATAGAGATTGAAGATCCAGAAGTAGGTACCAAAGCTAGAACAAAGGACGGTAAAAATTCAATGTTACCATCTAAGAATGCTGTAATTATCGATACTGTATCTTACAAAAATTTAATGGTTGGTGAGGAATACACTGTCAAAGGTGTCCTAATGGATAAAGCCATAGGTAAACCACTTCTTATTAACGGTAAAGAAGTAAGAGCAGAAGAGACATTTATTGCAAAAACTCAAGACGGTACAGTTGAGCTAACCTTTACATTTGATAGTACAGGTCTTGAAGGCAAAGAGTTTGTAGTCTTTGAAGAACTTTACTATAAAGGTGAGCTAATAGCTGAGCATAAAGATTTAGAAGATCCAGATCAAACTATTGAGATTGAAAAGCCAGAAGAACCGAGAAAACCAGTGACAAATGATGATAGTATTAATCCAATTTTCTATCTTGCTGGTGGAAGCCTTTTATTACTTATTGCAGTTCTTTTGATTATTAAATTAAGGCTAGAAAAATCTCATACAAGGAAGAAAAAAT
Source organism: Clostridiaceae bacterium (assembly GCA_012518845.1). Taxonomy (GTDB): domain Bacteria; phylum Bacillota; class Clostridia; order Saccharofermentanales; family DTU023; genus UBA5436. The sequence goes on along the minus strand of JAAYRJ010000094.1, from coordinate 799 downwards.
CTGAATAACAGATTTGTCATATTTTAGTCACAGAGCCTGCCACTTATGGTAGGCTCAATTTTTTAAGAAATTATACGTTGAGGGAATTTATGATAAAGAAACTAAGAAAAATTATTATAGTTCTTCTTATATTGATTCTATTCATAGCTTCTAATGTTTTGATAAGTAGGTATCTTTCAATGAAAGCTGATAAAAAAGAAAAATACCAGGAAATAAAAGAAAATACTAACTTAATTAAAGAAATAATAATCGAATTTGAAAAAGATTACGAAGTTCTGGAGGATCAAGATATTCAAGATCTTGATTATCTAAATTTTTCAAAGGAATTAATCAAGCGATTAAACAAAAAATATAATACAGATAAAATCATCGCTTTTTTAGATACAGGTGAAGCTGGAATTAGAGAAATAATAGCTTTTGATCCTAATAGCGATTTTTTTGATCGAAGAAATATCAAAGGTGAATATGAGTATAGCGGAACACTATTTCTTTATAAAGAAAATGAGAGTATAACAGACCCTTATATAAATATATTTGGTCATTCAATGCAAGATAAAACGAGACTAGGAAAATTATTAGATTATCCAACGAATAAAGAATCTTTAGTTAAGGCAAATCTTTTCACTAATGAAGGTATATATCAATATGAACTGGTGCAAGTATCTGAAATAGACACTGTTTCAGATGATGATTATTTGACCTGGCAAAAAGATGATTTTTTTCGTTTTTATGAAGATAGTAGTAAGAGCGGACTAATAGAGCAATTAGAAAAACCAGATGTAGAAGCAAGTTATATGTT
>JAAYRJ010000093.1 GCA_012518845.1 Clostridiaceae bacterium | reverse complement strand
TCTGTTTTTTCTACTTCTTGTTCGTCCACTTCAAATATGCGGTCATATCCTACTGACTCTAATGAGTTGTTTAATCTGTTTTTTACGAATTCTTTAACAGTATGTTTTGGCATGAAATCAAGATCGCCTGCTTCATAAATCCAATCGATAACTTTTTCTTCTGATTCATAGGCAAGTTTACATGCATCTATGACCATTTCTTCCATTTCTTCGTCAAACCATTCTGGATGTTCTTCGCGGATAATGTTGATGAGTTCGATTCCGAAGAGTCCATGGATTTGTTCTTCCTTTGATGTGGCTTCGATGGCATTTGACATACCTTTGAAGAGGTTTTTGTATTTATTAAATGACATGATGATTAAGAATTGTGAGAAAAGTGAAACGTGTTCTATAAAGAGTGAGAATAGTAAAACAGAAAGTGTATAGTCTCTGTCAGATTCTGTTTTTGCAAGTGTTGCACTTTTTGTTAAATAATCAACACGTTCTATAAGTGCTGGAATTTCTTCGATTTTTTCAAATTCATTGTTTAAGCCTAGAATTTCAAGTAGATGTGAGTAGGCGTCGTGGTGACGTACCTCACTTTCTGCGAATGTATATCCAACAGATCCTATCTCTGGTTTAGGCATTCGGTGATATAAATCTCCCCAGAATGTTTTAACAGCAACTTCTACTTGGGCAATCGCAAGCATGGCGTTTTTGATGGCGTTTCTTTCAGCATCGTTAACGTTGACTTTGAAGTCTTGAATATCGGATGTGTAGTTGAATTCCGTGTGGAGCCAATATGAGTGTTGAATGGCTTCCTTATATTCTTCTAGTTCTGGATATTCATATGGCTTTAGATTGAGTCGGAATTTAAATAGATCCGGTTTTCTGGCTTGATTTCGTTTCTCTCTATATAAGATATAAGCCTTAGCTGTAATTTTGTATTCTGAGTTTAGTAGTGCTAATTCTACATAGTCTTGGACTTTTTCAACGGTTAAATTTTCAAAGTCGTCATCTTTGATGATGATATCTAATACATCATCAGTTAGTTTTTTGGCCTCCTCTAAGCCGAATTCTTCTGTTTGTTTACCAGCTTTTTCAATGGCTTTTGTGATTTTGGCTGGCTCAAATGTAACTACATTTCCATCACGTTTTGTGATGAGTTTTGGTATTGTCAAATTTCATCTTCCTTTCTGTTTATCTTCCCTATTTTAATTATCATTAAAATAGTCAATTATGTAAATCATAATGAATACCTAAATGAGGCATTTTTTAATTTCTCAATATTTCTCGTTAATAAATTAACGTTTATCATTAATTTGTTGACAAAATTATATTATTTTGGTAAGGACCAAGGTTATAATTTAAGATTATTTTCACAAGTAAAAAAGGTGGTTTAATGAGGTTTTATTTTAGAAAAAAAGCGATAAAATAGGTAGCCAATGATACCGCCAATTGTATTGGTAATAAGGTCGGTAATATCAGAGGCGCGATGCATATGAAGTAGTGGTTGTGTTAATTCGATGGCAAGGCTAAAAAGAAACGTGTAG
>JAAYRJ010000012.1 GCA_012518845.1 Clostridiaceae bacterium | reverse complement strand
GTTTTAAAGAGCCATGCAGTAAACCTATATTCAAATCTGGAAAAATATTTTGTGAAAGTTGTTTATAAACTGATTCAACAGAATCAACATCATCTAATTCATCTGAATCTTCAATCAATGGACAAACTACGTAAACTTGTTCATTCCTTTCCACAGCTTTACGCATTAATGTATAAATACGCGTTTCATCTTGAGAGGTAGCCGTATATGTCTGTATCTTTTTTCGGCCCTTTGGTAATTCTCGCATCAAAGTTAAATCCAAATCACCATACAAAATAAGACCTAAAGTTCTTGGAATAGGAGTCGCTGAAATAACGAGCCGATGAGGAGTATATCCTTTATTATCGGTTTCTCCCAAAACAGCCCTTTGTTTTACACCAAAACGATGTTGTTCATCGGTAATTGTTAGCACTAGATTTTCGAACTTTAAATCTTGTTCTAGTACAGCATGGGTGCCTACAATCAACTCAATTTTTCCATTTGCAGTACTTTCAAGAATTTCAGCTCTTACTTTGCTTTTGGTTTGACCTGTTAATAAACGTATTTCAAATGGATATTCAGCAAAGAAATCTTTGAGGGTTTGATAATGTTGTTTGGCTAGGATTGAAGTTGGCGCCATGAAAAGAGATTGTCCACCGCAAAATTTTACATAGGCAATAGCAAAAGCTGCAACTAGAGTTTTACCCGAACCAACATCACCTTGCAAGAGGCGATTCATGGGGTTTGATTTTTTGAGATCATTTAACAAATCATTAACAGCCATCACTTGGGCATTTGTTAACTCAAAAGGTAAATTCGCTCTCAATTGATTCATCTGTTCTATAATTTGTTCGTTTTTGACAGTATCCTCAATAAGCAGCGAATAAGCTTTAGCATCTTCAACTCTTTTCTTTTTTAATAAATAAAGAGCTACCCGAATCAAAAACAATTCCTCAAAAGCTAACCTTTCTCTAGCAATTAAACACTCTTGTTGATTGTTTGGAAGATGAATTTTTTCCAAAGCAAATTCTAAGGTTGAAAGTTTTGCTTTTTTTCTGATTTCATCCGGGATTGGATCATAAAGATAATTATCGTATAGATCTATTGTCTGTTTAACAGCAGAGCGAATTAAGTTTTGAGTAAGTCCTTTAGTCAAAGGATAAATTGCTTGAATTTTATTGTCACTATATTCCTGCTCAGTCATTATTTGGGGATTTTGAATTGAAAAACTGCGACCCTGATTTTGAATTTTCCCGTAAAAATAAAAAATATTGTCTGGCTGAAGTTTTTGCATTAACCAAGGCTGGTTAAACCATATTGCAGAAATAACAGTAGCACCATCAGTTAGGGCTGTTTTTATCCAAGATAATTTTCCACGTCTTTGCAAGGTGGGTGTCTTTGCAATTTTTGCTTTGATTGTTGTAGTTTCCCCGTCTACAACAAGATGCAAAGGAGTTGTCTTGCTCATATCTTGATAAGCACGCGGAAAAAAGAAAAGCAAATCTTCTAAATTATTGACATTTAATTTAGCAAATAATTGTGCTCTTTTATCCGAGATTTGTCTTAATTCTGTTAAATTCCTTTTACTAAATGACATTAAAAGCAACCATTTTCCAATTGTTCATATTTTGCTTCTTCTATTTTTATTTGTACCTCTTTAGACAAAGCATATTGGCAGGTTTTATTCAAAGGACAAGCTAGACAATTGCGACATCTTGCTTTGCAATAATTTCGACCATGTAACACAAGAAAATGTCCCCAATCAATCCAAGTTTCTTCTGGCAAAATTTCAACTAGATCTTTTTCGATTACAGTTGGATTTTCGCTTTTTGAAAGACCCAGTAGTCTACTAATTCTGCCACAATGGGTATCAACAACGATTGCTGGAATCTTAAAAAAATCTCCACGTACTAAATTTGCAACTTTGGGTCCAACCCCTGGTAAACTCATAAGTTCATCTCGGTCCTGTGGAACTTTACCATCAAATTCATTTAGAATTTTTTTGGCTGAACCTATTAATGCTTTGGCTTTGTTTCTATATAAACCAATTGTTTTTATTTCTTCAATTGCTTCTTCTAATGTCAAATTAGCAATATCCTCAATATTTGGATATTTTTCAAATAGAACTGCAGTAACACGATTCACCTGCTCATCAGTTGTCTGAGCACCTAGTATTCCACCTACTAACAATTCCCAAGCATTAGAAAAATTTAGAGTCATCTCTTGTTTGCCATAGATGTCTTTTAAAATAGTATACGATTCATTTGCTATTTTTTTCTTTTTCTTCAAAGATAGATCAGTCATATTTATTCTTTCAAATTTATTCTTTCAAAATTAGTTAATTTATTTTCTAAATAACATTAATCAATATATAAAGTTTTTTCAATACTTTCTGCTAAACGCGGACGATAAATTACTGCTCTAACAGAGTCGCCCGGAGCTTGATTATCTATAATTTCAAAATAATGCTCAACACTAGCTATTGGAACACCCCCAAGACTTGTTAGTATATCTCCCTTTCGGATATCACTAACATAGGCTTGACTATTAACCAGGACTTTGCTTATACACAGTCCTTCTGGTAGACCAAAAGTCGTCCGCATTTTCTCATAATCATAATCTGAAACAAAAACTAAACCAAGACTGGTTTTAGGTTCTTGATTTATAGAGTTGAACATTCTATTTAGACCCAGTTGTATTTGTTCAGCTGGATAAACAATTGTATAGCGGTCATTCAAAGAACGGTTTTGATCAATGCTGGAAATTCCAACAGCTTGACCACTTGAATTAACAATAAGACAGCCATTTAAATTATTTGGTATTACAGCAGAACTTTTTAACTTTTGCATACTAAAATTTTGTTCAGATACTTCTGCAATTCCTATCTCCATCAGAAATCCTGGATACAAACTGCCTTCTCTAGAAAAAATTTCTGGAAAACCTATTCCTATCAATGGTTGGCCAACATTGTATTCAACATTGCCAGCAAGTTCAACAAAGGGAATTTCGTTTATGCCTATGCTTGCTAGGTCTGCCTTAAATAAAACCAAATCTGTTTCTTCACAAACATTAATTAGATCTAAATCTAATAATTGCAAGCTTTGATTTGTTAACAATTTTAAAGAAAGATCAGGTTTAACATTTTTTGTTGTTTGATTAAAAGCTTCT
>JAAYRJ010000003.1 GCA_012518845.1 Clostridiaceae bacterium | reverse complement strand
TGGGTCATTATTTTAAGTTTAGTAGGAGCAAGGCTTTATTATGTCATCTTTTCTTGGGAAGATTTCTCTGGTAATTTACTAAAAATATTTCAAACACGTGACGGAGGTTTAGCTTTTTATGGAGGAGTTATTGGTGGCGTCTTAGGAGTTTTTATTGGCTCTAAACTTAAAAAAATCAATTTGATGTATTTATTAGATTTCTTTGCTGTGTATCTACCGTTAGGTCAAGCAATTGGTCGTTGGGGTAACTTTTTCAACCAAGAGGCTTTTGGGACAAATACAATGCTACCTTGGGGTATGTTTAGTGAAGGAACATATCAGCATCTCGCAAATTTAGGTGAAGGCTATGCATCTTTAACACCAGTGCATCCAACCTTCCTTTATGAGAGCATAGCAAATATTATTATCTTTGTGATTCTCTATCACATTCGTTCTAAATCCAAAGAATCCAAAGAAACAGGTCGAGTAACAGGCTTTTATTTTGTTTTATATGGTTTGGTTCGTTTCTTTGTCGAAGGCTTACGCACAGATTCATTATATATTGGTCAAACCTCAATTCGTGTTTCACAATTACTTTCATTAATTTTAGTCTTTGTAGGTATCGCCTTAATTGTCTTAGCAAAACGCAACACTTTTAGCAAAGACATTCCGGTTGTGGTATTAGATACTGATGAAGAAGCTAGTCAAGTAGAAGCAGATACCGAAACGGAAGAAGCTACAGAAGAAGCGATAGAAGAAATTAAAGAAACAGAAACTGAAGCTTTAGATGTAGCTACTGAAGAAACAGAAAATGAAGAAGTTACTAAAGAAACAAATAAAACGCAAGAAGATTTATTAACTTCAGACCAAAAAGTAGAGACAGAATCAGCAGAACAAAATTCTGCAAACGAGGATGTAAAATAACAAATGGATAGAAAACCAGAAATAAGATCGCGTTCTGACTCATATTTTGAGTTATTAGATTATTGGCTATTGATACCGGTTCTACTGATGACAATGATTGGCATTTTTGTCTTAAATCAGGTCTATCAAGTAGGATATGGTTCAGGCACATATCCAATGAATTTAATTAAACAAATGGGTGCAGTTTTGATTGGCTTATTACTGGCCATAGGGCTTTCTGTTATCGATATGACTGCACTTCGTTTAGTCGGTTATATAACTTATGGTGTCAGCATTTTTCTGTTAGTTGTTGTCCATATTGATGGCTATTCAATGGCTGACTTAACTGGCGCAGATAGCTGGATTCGCTTTCCGATTTTTGGTACATTTCAGCCATCAGAATTAGCTAAAGTTGGTATTGCTCTTGTTTTTAGCGATCTACTGCACAAAATTAAACATAAGGAAATTAATTTTTGGCGTGGTGTTGGCATTTCTGCGGTAATCTGTATTATCCCTATGTTCCTGATTACACGTGAACCGGATTTTGGTACATTTTTTGTTATTTTCTTGATGATCTGTGTCATGATCTTTATCTATGGGATTCACTGGATTTATATTATAGGGGCAGCCGTTGCTGGTCTAATAGGTATCCCAGTAATTTGGAATGTATTTTTGGATGGCTATCAAAAAAATAGAATCATGACATTTTTATTTCCTGGACATGACGCTAACTCAGATTATCATATAGTTCAAGCTCTAAAGGCTGTTTCTTCTGGCGGTATTGCTGGCAAAACAGGTACCGAAGATATTCCAGTGCCGGTTAAGGAATCCGACTTTATCTTTTCTGCAATTTCTGAATACACTGGCTTTATTGGAACAACCTTGCTAATTGTCCTGATCATTATTTTTCTTATAAGAGCAATCTATATTGGTTATAAAGTGACAGAATTTGATCTATATAGCTCTTATTTGATGATGGGTTTAGTCGCAGTCCAAGGTTTTCATTTTGTTGAGAATATCGGCATGAATGTTGGCGTTTTACCAATTACAGGCATACCATTACCATTTGTAAGTAGTGGGGGTAGTTCAATGGTTGTAAACTTTTTCATGCTTGG
>JAAYRJ010000092.1 GCA_012518845.1 Clostridiaceae bacterium | reverse complement strand
CATTAAGATACAAAGTAATATCACTTGGTAATTGCTCACTTAAAATTTTTGCTAGTTTCCATTTGCCACCATAACGATCAACTTGATCATCAAATAAATTTGTCAGCAAAATCGTTTGAGGCACAATATTTTTAAAAACAGGGGGCATCGATAACTCATCTATTTCTAGAATTAAATGATCACTTGTAATTTCATAAGAAGAATTTGCTGCCTCAAACAGGGTTGTGGTGATACCTTGAATCATATTGGCACCTTCTTTATTATGGGTTACCTTTTGATCCAGATTAGTAAATAATTTTGCTAAAGCATTGGCTATCGTGGTTTTACCGTTTGTGCCACTTACAAAAATTCGTTTTTCTGGCAAAATAAATTCAGATAAAATTTCTGGTTTCCTTGATAGAGCAAATTTACCTGGAAAACTAGTGCCACCTTTTCCCAGTTTTTGCAAGCCAATAATTACTTTAACTAGATAATACAAAATTTTTTTCATAACTTTTTCTATGCTTGATCTACTCTAGGCTACAATATTAAAACTTCTAATAGATAATAACATTAACTAATATATATATGTAATAATTATGGACAATCCAACTTTTACTAGTTTATACTAATTTTGTACTATTTTTTATAGTTAGAAAACATTTATTACAACAAGGAATTTTTATGACAAAAAAACAAATTACTAAGTACTATATTGGTTTATTAATTTTTGTGATTATATTTTGGTTAATAGAATTAACACCGATCAATCTGCATGACAAAGGTTTTTTTATACGTTTGATAATCTTGGCTGTCTTAATAATTCTACCGTTTTTTCTAAAAACTGATGGCAAAAAAAGCAAAGATAGTCAAATGCCTTTTGAAAATATTCAAATAAAAATCACTTCGATCAAAGATTTATTTAGCAAAGGTTCAGGTAATGGTTTAATTTGGGTACCTATACTATTATTAATATTATTTGGAATCTTCAATCTAAGTTCAAGCGAAGTTTTTCGTTCCAAGGATTATGCTCAGCTTCTGGAATTAAAAGAAGCTGATTTTTCGGGCGATATTGCCGAAATTGATTTTACAGAGATACCCACCGTTGACCGTGAAACAGCCCAACGCCTAGGTAGCAAAAAGATGGGCGAAATTGCAGAATTAGTTTCACAATTTGAAGTTGAGCCAGATTATGTGCAAATCAACTTTCAGGGTCGCCCTGTAAGGGTAACCCCATTACGATATGGTGATTTTATCAAGTGGCTTTACAATCGTGGTGAAGGTCTACCTCGTATCATTAGAGTTGATATGATTGACAGTAGTGTTGAATTACAAACTTTACCTTCCGGTATGAAGTATTCAAATTCAGAGCCACTCTTTCGCAATATTAAAAGACATCTGCGTCTAAAATATCCTTTTGATATTATGGAAGAACCCGTTATGGAAATTGATGAAGAAGGGATTCCTTATTGGGTTGCGCCAGTTATAAAACCGCAAATTGGCTGGTTTGGTGGTCGAGATGTGGTTGAAGTCATCCTTTGCAATGCTCTGACAGGTGAAACAACTAAATACAAACGGGGAGAAATTCCTGCCTGGATAGATCGGGCTTTCCCGGCTGAAATGATCTTGCGCCACATTAATTATTATGGTCAATATCAAGATGGTTTCATCAATTCTTTTATTGGGCAAAAAGGTGTACTCCGAGTAACTGATCTTTATAATTATTTAGCTATTAATGATGATGTTTATTTATTTACAGGTATAACCTCAGTTTCAGTCGAAGACAATTCTAATTTAGGATTTGTGCTTGTAAATTTGAGAACCAAAGAAACCAATTATTATGCAGTAGCTTCTGCCGATGAAAGTTCCGCCATGAGATCTGCCGAAGGTGCTGTTCAAGAAAAAGGTTATACGGCAACTGTGCCAATCTTACTAAATATTGGTGGTCGTCCTACATATTGCATGGCATTAAAAGATCAGGCATCACTAGTAAAAATGTACGCCTTAGTAGATGCTCAAAATTATCAAACGACTGGGGTTGGACCTTCGATCAAAGAAGCAATGCAAAATTATGAAATCAGCCAAAGTGCTCGTTTGATTAATGAACCAGAAACAGAAGACGAAACTACACGAAGAGAGATAAATCTATCTGGAAAGATCAAAGATATACAGTCAGTAATTATTGAGGGAAATACTTATTATTATTTCATTTTAGATTTTGCTGACAGTGACTTATCTGATGAACAAGAATTTTTTAAAAATCAAGTTTTCTCAGCTCCAATTTCACTAAATCCTAATTTAGCCTTCTTAGAAAAAGATGACACAATTGATATTGGATTTTTTACTAATTTAACAGAAGCTGAAATGACAAAAGAAGTTGCCGAAACTTTAAATCAACAAATTCTTGAAATCTCTGAAATCGAGATCAAATAAAGTGAGGTAAAAGTAGATAATGTAAAAGGAGCCGTGTGGCTCCTTTTTTGTTCTAAATTTTTCGTTCGAGTTTGTTTAATTGATCAAAAAAAGTTAAACATATTCTGTTCCATCAAGACGCGCCAAATAATTTCTGACTGAATTAGCAGCAATAGCCCCATCTGCAGCGGCTGTTATCACTTGACGGAAATTCTTTTTTCGTAAATCACCGGCAGCAAAAACACCATCTAGATTAGTTTTCATATCTTCATCTGCCAAAACATATCCTGCTTCTAGCTCAACTTGACCCTCGTACAGTCCTGTGTTTGGATTTAAACCAACAAAAACGAAAAGACCCATCAAATTATCTGCTGGATTTTTCTTAATTGTAGTTATTTCATCATTAACAACATTACGAAGTTTTATTTCTTCAAGTATTTCATCGCCGTTAACTTCTTCAACTACAGAATTGTAAATGACAGATAAATTTTCAACCTTTCGTGCTCGATCCTGTACACTCTCTACTGCTCTTAAGCGATCACGCCTATGGATAATTGTAACCTTTCTGGCAAGCTTTGCTAAGTACATAGCCTCTTCGACAGCAGCCTCACCGCCACCAATCACATAAACATCAGAATCTCTGAAAAAATTACCATCACAAGTGGCACAATATGAAACACCGCCACCTATAAAATTATCCTCATTCACAAAACCACCCTTACGTGGACTTGCTCCTGTAGCTATAATCACACTTCTAGCTTGATATTCTCCCATAAGTCCTTTTATCAATTTAGGATTTGAGACTAAATCAACTTCTAAGACAGAATCTTGTGCTCTTTCTGCTCCAAAAAGCTCAGCTTGCTTTGAAAAACGTTCAATCAAAGCTGTGCCTGATTCACCCTCTGGCATCTGACCTGGATAATTTTCCAGACTTGAAGTTTGGGCAATTTGACCTCCATCAAGACCTTGTTCAATAATTAAGGTCTTAAGATTAGCCCTACCTGTATAAATACCAGCTGCTAAACCAGCAGGTCCTGCTCCTAATATTGCAACATCATAAATTTTTTTGCTCATACAAACCTCGCACCTAACATCTATTAAAAATAGTCTTTAAATTTTTTTAAGTTGCTATATTTTAGTACAGAAAATCATTAAGCACAAAAAAACATAAAAATAGTCACAAACATCACATCTAAAAATCTTAGTTTGCTCTTTAATATTTTCCCAACAAAAAAAGTGATACCTCAATCATTGCAGTATCACTTTTAAATATAAATTAATTTTAATTAAATCTAATTGTTTAATTCGTTATCAGAGTATTCTTCCATCTTTTCTATTTGCTTTTCAACATCCCGCATTTGGAAAAAGCCAACAAATATACCGATTACTAAAGCAGCAACCAGTAGCAAACTGAAAATTTGGACAATTAATCTCTTATTACGATTATTCAACAGTTTCTCCTACGCTATCAATTTTTTTGTGGAAGTCTAGATCTTCACTGACAACTAAAATTGGCTCAGAAAAGTCTAAACCGAATAATCCGATAAAGCTTTTAGCGTCAACGATTATTTTACCATCTTCGGAATGGAAACCTACATCCTCTGGTGATAATGTTGCATAATACTGCACTAATTGTAATTCATCAATTGAACGAAATAATTTTTTTGTAATCATATAACTCTCCTTACAACATTTGTCTTATTTAAAATATATACCGTCTTTATTTTATCACTTTTATTATTATAAGCAATAACTATATTTACTTGATTAGATATTTGCTGCTGGTCCCGCATTAGAAGCAATATAATTTCGTTTTAATTCTTTAGAAAAAGCCTCTGCTGCTGGTGACAATGGTTTGTTAGCATGATATACCAAATTAAACGTACGTTT
>JAAYRJ010000091.1 GCA_012518845.1 Clostridiaceae bacterium | reverse complement strand
TTTCCTATTCACTCAATTTTCCTAATAATGAAAAAATAAGTACTCGGCTTGATCTAACAGTTCATCCGGAAGAAAATTAATTTATTTGATTACCAGGTTATAAATGGCATGATCTGGTATCATTAGACTAAAGAGACTAAAAAGGGTATGAAAAATTATTCCTTCTAACTAAAAAAACAGATTTGATTGTACTCTTTCACTATGTATTAATATGACATTCTGCTATAAAATTAAATAATAAAGTTATGTATAATAGATAAAGGACACAGTGTTAAAATAAAAATTGTTTAAGACTCAAGGAGGTAATTTAATGGGTTACAAAAATCAAAAAGTTGGTTATCGTGATGGTTTATTGGAATCAAGGTCTGTTATTGTTAAAGGTGATTATGCTATTTTACCGCATGATGGTTTAGTACAAAATTCAGTTCCTGGATTTGAAAACGTTAATATTACAATCTTAGGTTCACCACGTTTAGGTGCTACTTTTTCTGATTTTATTGTTGAGTTTTTAGAAGGTGGAAAAAACGAGCGTGGCTTTGGCGGTCCTGAAATAGAATCATTTGTTTATGTTATTTCAGGCAAATTAGACGTTAGCGATGGTTCAGAAACCTATACATTAGAAGATGGTGGTTATGCTTTCTTCCCAGAAGGCGAAGTTATGTATTTTAACAATGCTCAATCAGAAATGACAGAAGCATTCTTGTATCAGCGAAAATATGATGCAATAGATGGATACGAAGCTCATCGTGTTGTTGGCAATAAAGCAGATCTTACACCAAGTGAATATGAAGGAATGAAAGATGTTCTCTTATGGGACTTTTTACCAACGGATGATCTTGGATTTGATATGAATATACATATTCTGTCATTTGAGCCGGGTGCTTCACATGGATATGTCGAAACACATTATCAAGAGCATGGTGCTTATTTATTGTCAGGTCAAGGCATGTATAACTTGGATAACAAATGGTTCCCAGTTGAAAAGGGTGACTATATTTACATGGGTCCATATTGTCCACAATGTGCTTATGCAGTAGGACGTGATGAGCCGTTAGCATATATCTACTCAAAAGATGCAAATCGTCATCCAGGTGTATAAACTTTATTAGCTTAGAATTAATAATTTTAATAAAAATCTATTAACACAAAGGAGAGAAATTATGTCAGAGAAATTGATCAAAGTTACAGCGGAAGAATTACATGGTTTAATTAAGAACAAATTAATGAGTACAGGCATGCCTGACGCCATGGCTGATGAAACAGCGAATCACTTAACGTATGCAGATTTAAGAGGTGTTCACTCTCATGGTGCAGTACGTGTAGAATATTACTCAGAGCGTGCAGCAAAGGGTGGAGTAACTTTTGAGCCAGACATGCGTTTTGAAAAAACTGGTGATTCTACAGGTATTTTACATGGAGATAATGCTCAAGGACATTATGTAGCTAATGAAGCAATTCCATATGCAGTCGAAATGGCAAAAGAAAGCGGTGTCGCTGTAATAGGTGTTTCTAAAGTTAGTCATACAGGTACATTGTCCTACTATGTTAACAAGATCGCCGAAGAAGGCTTATTTGCGATAGCAATGTGCCAATCTGATCCAATGGCTGTTCCTTTTGGTGGTGCAGAAGTTTATTACGGCACAAATCCTATTGCTTTTGCTGTCCCTCGTAATGATGGTCCACCGGTATGTTTTGATATGGCTACAACAGTACAAGCCTGGGGTAAAATTTTAGATGCGCGCTCCAAAGGCAGAAGCATTCCAGACGATTGGGCAGTTGATGATAGAGGTGTTGCAACTACAGACCCACATAATGTTGCTGCTCTAACACCAATTGCAGGTGCCAAAGGCTATGGACTAATGATGTTAGTAGACATGCTATCTGGTGTATTGTTAGGTGTTCCACACGGTGGTAATGTTTCCTCAATGTATGCTGATTTATCCAAAGGTCGTGATCTAGGTCATACCTACATCGTTATCGATCCAGAAAGATTTATTGGTTTAGAAGAGTTCAAGAAAAATGTTGATGCTACAGTTGATGAACTACATGCAATTAGACCAGCAGAAGGTTATGATCAAATTTATTATCCAGGTGAGCGTGGTTTAATCCGTTACACTAACCATCTAGAAAATGGTGTTGAAATTCCAGCCGAAATTATCGATTATCTTAAGTCTGATGATATCCATTATGACAATTACGATGGTAAAGGAATTTTTGCTGAATAAGTCTTCGCAGATAAATACTTAGTTTCAAATTAAGGAGAAAAGACCTCTATTCAATTCTTAGATATAGGTCTTTTTAATTATTTGTATTTCTCGCTTAAAGCGAGTGCAATTCTTAAATTCATAGAGTTTTCTGGTGTATTAATTTTCATCCCAAGCACTTCTTCACAGCGTTCGATTCTGTAAATAACAGTATTGCGATGAATAAACATCTTCTTGGCAGTGTTACTAATTTCACATTGATTATCCAAATAAACTTTTAGAGTATTACGCAAATCCAAATTATATTGATCTTTCGGATAGGCAAAATCTTTAAGAATAGATTCACAAAAATAATCAACTGCTTCTATATCAATCTGATTAAACAGCTGATCATAGGTTGTTTTACGATACGTATAAACTGTTTTATTGAATTTTTTTGTACTAGATAAAACTAATTCAGCCTCAATATAAGAACGCTTTATTTCATTTATTTCTCTAACAGGTAAACCTTGGAAAAATCGCAAAGAAACAGGCAACACTTTTTTAATATCATCGTTTATTAGATTTAATTGTTTTTCTATACCACCTTGTCTGTCTTGAATGAATATGATAAACATATCTTTTGAATTGTCTTTAAAATAAATAGTATTAGACAGATAATTTTCTAAATGTATTGCTAACCATTCATCAATATTTTG
>JAAYRJ010000090.1 GCA_012518845.1 Clostridiaceae bacterium | reverse complement strand
TTATCCGGATCGGAAGTTTGTTTTGCTGAACACCCTGTAATACCTACTACAACAATAATGATGGAAAGCATAATAGTTATCAACTTCATAAGTTTTTTCTTCATTTTTTATCCCCCTTGTTTATATTGTTAGTGTAAACCTATTTATATATTTATAGATTTAAACTCTGTTTTATCAAGGGTTTCAAGGTTTTTTATAATAAAAAACAATGACCCCCCTTTTTCTGGGTATAATTGAGTTATCAACCAACAAAAATCCCCAAAAGAAAGGTGTGTCATTGTGAACTCAATTATACCATATTTACTTTTATATAATCAATTATTAATTAAAACTATTAAGCAATTAGTACTTTTTATTGTTAAAACTATTCCTCTAGCTGGTTACAAAGATAGTCATTTTAGTCCTAAATATCAGAAATTTACGGTTGATACTTTGCCCCTTATTAAAGATACTAAAAAGTTTGAATACAAGGTCCTTCTGTCTGAACATCTCTCAAAAACTGGCAAAGAATTGAAGCCTGTTAGACGCCATGGTGGTGTTAACACTGTGCCTACTGATTCAGTGTGTCCCCAGTGTGGCGCTAGCCATGAATATCTTTATGATAACGATGGCGGCAGAGGACAACTCCTTTGCAAGGTTTGTAAGTTTAGATTTACCTATGGCAAAGATTTTGATTCTAATACTCTTCTTTGCCCATATTGTGGTCGTACTCTTGTAAAAAAGAAGAGTCGTAAGTTTTTTAATATACACAAATGTGTTAATCCAAAGTGCTCATTTTATCTTAATTCTCTTGAGAAGTTGTCTCCAGAGGATCTAGAAGAATTTGAAAAGAACAAGTATAAATTCAAGCTTCACTATATTTATCGCGAATTTACTATCGACTTTTTTAAAGTAGATCTAGCTTCTATGCCTAAGGGTTCCTTTGGCCTTAGCTTTAGAAAGTTTTCTCCTCATATCATGGGACTATGTCTTACTTACCATGTGAATCTTGCTCTTTCTACTAGGGCTACTGCCAGAGCCTTATGGGAAGTTCATGGTGTTAAAATTTCTCATGTTATGGTTAGTAAATATGCTAAAACTGCTTCTTTTATTGTTAAGCCTTTTGTTGATGATTTTAACTACAAACCTACTAATTATCTTGCAGCTGATGAGACTTATGTCAAAATCAAGGGTGTTACTCACTATGTTTGGTTTGTTATGGATGCTCTTAAAAAGTCTATTCTAGGCTATCAGGTTTCTAATACTAGGAGTATTGGACCTTGTATTTTAGCTATGAGAATGGCTTTTGATAAATTTAAAGAGTTTCCTGGCCTTAATCTTAAGTTTGTAGCTGATGGTTACTCGGTTTACAATCTAGCCAAGCAACAATTTGCACTTAATGACAAGGATTTCAATCTAATTCAAGTTATTGGTCTTACCAATGAAGATCCAATTTCAAAGGAATTTCGTTGGTTAAAGCAAATTATTGAGCGTTTAAACAGAACTTTTAAATTCTCCTACCAAGTCACAAATGGTTATGGCAGTGGTGAAGGATCAGACGCTCATGTAGGATTATTTGTTGCCTACTACAACTTCCTTAGACCTCATTCCTACAGTTATTGGGAGCCTTTAAATTCCATTCAAGAACTTGAAGCTATACCTAATATGCCTGGGAAGTGGCAGAAGCTTATTGAATTATCTCAAAGGCATATCTTAGAAAAACAAGCTTCTTAAAGAACTTTTACAGTTTTTTCTTCAACCTCAAATCATTTAAAACAATCGGTTTAATGGCTGTCAAGCGAATTTCTTGACTGACATTAAATCCGTATTGTTATGCTCAAAAGAGGTTGAATGGAAAACCATACTAAAGATTGCTCTGTTTTAAATGCTTTTTCTTTAAATTT
This sequence comes from Clostridiaceae bacterium, assembly GCA_012518845.1. GTDB lineage: Bacteria > Bacillota > Clostridia > Saccharofermentanales > DTU023 > UBA5436. Next base: position 58 of record JAAYRJ010000090.1, on the reverse strand, counting down.
TTCGAATTTTAGTGTTAATTTTTTTAATTTAGTTTTTCATACTCTAGTTAACACTACC
>JAAYRJ010000011.1 GCA_012518845.1 Clostridiaceae bacterium | reverse complement strand
CGACCAAATGACCGAAGTTTTTTCTGCTGATGAACTTTGGTTTGATGAAGAAATTTTCAATTATATTCAGTCATATTTTCTTAAAGGTTAATATTTTTTTAGACAATAGAATAATAATCAAATCATAGGCATATCCATTTTCTGTCAGGGATAGAAAATCATAAAAAATTAATATAGGAGATGGCAATGAAAAATATACAAAAAATCTTTTTAATTTTTCTATTCATTTTTAATTTGACTTTAGTTGCCTGTGGAGCATCAGACCAAAGTAAAGTTTTGATTGAAGATGCCGTTTATACTAATGGTGACTTGGATCCTGCTAACGAGGGAAAAGTAGTTATTGTGACGGGACAAATATCTTTTGAAAAAGTCATTTATGATGATTATTTGGGTGTAGAAATTAATGCCCCTGTAGCTATACGCTATGGTGACATGATGCATATAAGATACAAGGACTTGTTCGACAAATCTGATCCTGAATACAATTGGAAAACAGCTTGGGATGCAAGAAGTGATAGGTTGTTTGCTGATACGATCTTAGGAGATTTCACTGTATCAAATTCAATTTGGGATACTGTTCTTCTAGACGGAATTTATGGAGAATATGATGAAAGCAGACTAAATGAGGTGGGTTTAACTTATTTTAGAGATTCAAAAAGTTCAAAACAGCATTTCCTTCTAGATATTTCGCATCAGGGCATAGAAAAATTGTATGATGTAGATTTTAAAGATGGTGAATGTAAGTATTATTACTCTTGTTTTTATTTAAGCGAAGGTTCAGAAGTAACTATTATTGGTCGTCAAGTAGGCTCGACAATAGAAAGTATTGAAGAAATTAGCGATGATAATTTAGCTGTTTTTAAAGGCAAGCTAAGTCCAGCAGAAGTTCGAGCAGAATTTGGTCTTGAATAACTCTGCCTTATTGTGCTATGGAATCTTTGTATATTTGTTAATTTAGAAGAGATCCCACGGGCATGCGGACACAAACTTCAAATGGATGAAAAATACCTAATGTCTTTAAACTAATCACATGGAAGCGTCCCTTGGTTTCTTGTAAAAAATGGATGCCAGTTTAAACTTTGCACCAGATATCTCTTTATATTCACACAATTATTGATAAAATATAATGATGGAAAAAAGATATAACAAAAAAAGATTGTGGGCGCTTTTGTTAGTGGTTCTTGTTTTTGCTTTTTTTGTCATGACAATCTATCAAAACTTGGTGGTCAAAAACATTTACTATACTTTAGAATATGGGAATTTACCGAATGATTTTTCTAACTATAGAATAGCTCAAATATCTGATCTTCATAATGCTACATATGGGAAGAATAATGCACAACTAGTAGATAGTTTAAGAGAGAATCAACCTAACATTATTGTAATAACCGGCGATTTGATTGACTCAAACCATATAGACATAGAAGTAGCAATTGAATTTGTGAAACAAGTTAAAAAAATTGCCCCCTGTTATTTTGTTACTGGTAATCACGAAGCGTGGATTGGACAACAATAAAAAGATGGTTCTTAGTCGAGAAATTGGCAATAGTATTGTCCCTATAAGAATCAATAACCCACCTGAAATTGTATATATTGATTTAATTCAGAATGTAGATATGATTACAAATTATCTTTTTCTTATCAACAATAATCTTTGAACAAGTGTACTAAACATGTTACGCGGATGAATTGAATACTAGTATTTTTCAATTTAATAAAATGTTAAATTGTCTTGTTTGTTTAATATTAAACTGCTAATAATCTAAATGTAGCAAAGAATAAACTTTAGTGACTCAAAGTTACGCTGATGAGAACATAAAACACCGACAAAAATAAATTCCATCATTATAATTAATATTAAATTAATTAAAATAATTTTAGGAGGATTATTATATGTTGAAAGTTGGAGATACCATGGATAGTAAAATTAAAAAACTTTTAGATCTGAACTCTTTACCCGGAAAAATGATTTCGTTGTATCAACCTACGACAAGGGTAGGGGATCAAAAAGATTTATTAATTTATAAGAATTTACTTAAATCGGTTGAAGGATTATTGGTACTGACTCAGCAAGTAATGATGTAAAAACACTAGAAAGTCTCAATAATCTACAAAAAGATATTAATTTTTGGCAATACAGAACTGAAGGTCTTGCTTTGTTTGCAAAAGGGGATCAGCACCTCGTTTTTGATTTAAATCAGAATGTGAAAGAGAGTGTTACTATAAATGATTTACCATTCCTGTTGCCATTAATTGAAACAACACAAAAAGTAGAAAATCATTTCGTTTTAGATATTAGTAAAGATCGTTTTCAACTTTGGTTCTCTAACGGAGTTAAACTTTTTCCAATTGAAGAAGATGTTGCAAAATCATTTTCTGAATTATTTGATGATTTAGACAGCAACGCAGATGTAAATTTTGGCTCATATAGAGGCAAGGTACCGACTTATCATGGTCATAGAGCAAAACCAGAAGAAGATGAAAAAAATAAAGAAAAATACTTTCGTTACATGGATAATCAACTATCCACATACTTTAAAAATCATGACTTAAAAGTAATATTAGGTGGTACAACTGAGAATATTGCTGATTGGAAAAGTCGTGCTACATCACGTTACTATCTTGAACCAGATTTAGGAAAACCTGTTGGAGATTTTCGGATCAGGAACTCTTGAATTATACTAATAATTTGTTTGAGCAAAGGTTTGAACAAGTAGCTTCACAGAAACTAGAAAGCTTACAGGCAGCATTAGCAAATGAACGTGCTTCAACTAACTTAACTGAGATTCAGCGAAAGCTAAGTGAACACAATGTCGAAGATTTGATTGTCGGGTATTCATATTCTGATGTGCAAACAAATCAAGTTGATGAACTTGTACTTAATGCTTTAGAAGTAAGAGCAAATGTAATTGTTCTTCCACGTAAATTAGAAGAACAAAAACGTTTGATAGCAGCACGCTTCCGGTATTAAGAAAGATTTTAATTTTACACTGGTACTAGTTAATTGAGTAGCTAGTACCAGTTTTTTACAGAAATAAATGAAGAAAAAATTTAGAAGAGTTATCAAATTGTTCTGAGTTGAGGAATTTGTTGGTTCAGGAAAAAGATTTTATAATAATCAAGAACATTAAGGTTGGCAGATCAGAAATAAAGAAAAGGTGATCTAATGACTCGACATCAACAAATTAAAAAAATGGTAGAACAAGGGAGAGATGTTTTCTTTGCTAATAGCTTGAAAACAAAACAGCAACGACTTAATGCCTTAAATCGGCTTGAGCAAAGTTTGAGAAAACATGAAAACGCTTTGCTTGATGCGCTATACAAGGATCTAAATAAATCTCCTTACGAAGCCTTTATGACCGAAATAGGTCTTGCCTATGGTGAGATCAATTATGCTAAGAAACATTTAGGACGTTGGATGAAGCCAAAGCGTCTTGGGATTTCTCTTGCCCAGCTACCGGGTACAGTTAAATTATACCAGGACCCATATGGAGTTGTGCTCGTAATGTCACCTTGGAATTATCCGGTTCTACTAAATATTAATCCAGTTGTAAATGCACTTGTTGCTGGTAATACAGTGATCTTAAAGCCATCAGCATATAGTCCTCAGACAGCAGCTGTCATAGAGAAAATTATGATCGAAGCCTTCCCAGATAAGCTTGTGCAAGTCGTTCAAGGAGGTCGTGCTGAAAATCAGGCCTTGCTAGATATGAATTTTGACTATATCTTTTTTACTGGTAGCCCTAATGTGGGCAAGGTTGTCATGCAAAAAGCTGCCGTTAATTTAACACCAATAACACTTGAACTTGGAGGTAAGTCACCAACTATCGTTGATCCAACTGCCGATATTCAAAAAACAGCTAAGCGTATACTTTTTGGTAAATTACTCAATGCAGGTCAAACCTGTATTGCTCCCGATCACATTTTTGCCCACACGAGCATCAAAGAGGAACTAATTGATGAATTGATTCAGCAGAGTAAAAGAATTTTTGCTGATCCAAGCTACGTAGAACAAGCTTGGCCAAAAATTATTTCGGAAAAACATTTTAAGCGTGTGGCTTCTTTAATCGAACCTGATTATGTTGTTCATGGTGGCCAGGTGGATCCCAAAACACACAAGATTGACTTTACGATTCTTGATCAACCACCTGCTTCAAGCATGGTTATGCAAGAAGAGATCTTTGGTCCAATCTTACCAATCCTCGCATATGATAATTTAGACGTTCTAATTAAAGAGCAACAAATGAAACCAAAACCACTTGCCCTGTACCTTTTTACTAAAGACCAAGCAACTGAGAAAAAAATCATGCAGGAATTATCATTTGGTGGTGGTTGCGTGAATGATACAGTTCTTCATATCTCATCAACTAAATCGCCCTTTGGCGGGGTAGGTAATAGTGGCATGGGTCAATACCATGGGAAGTATGGCTTTGATACTTTTACTCATAAAAAAACTATTCTAAAAAAATGGTGGGCATTCGATGTTCCTGTACGTCATCATCCTTATAGAAAATTACGGGAAAAATTACCGGAGTTCCTATTACGATAATGAGAGACATTTGACAGTTAATTTGTAGTTCCTTTTTCGTCTAAAACAGACTCTTTAACAAATTTTTTTTGATTTTATTAAGCAAATTTTAGGTCAATAGAAAGTATTAAAATGAAAAAAATACATGCTAAATAAATCTTAATCTTCCTCTAGCAAGTTTTTCATATCCAAAAGAACTTGAATAAACTCATCAGGTTGATCTCCATGAATATCATGCATTGATTCAAAACCACTATAAAGTGTGGCATTTGGTATAAGTTCTGTTACCCTATCGGCATCTTTATCATCCATTGCAGCAAGCAAAATACCATTATCATCATAATAGCTACCTGTTTCTTTATCTGGAGCAACATGCATGACAAAAGCAGGACATTTAATTTGGGATAAAGTCGTTGCTTGGTCAAAATCTTCAAACCAAGAATAATTGTAAAAGGTTTCCCCAAATCTTAAATCATAATTAGATGTGCCGTCTTGTAAATTTGCTGTTAAGGCATAGATACTATTGATTCCTAGTTTGGGTGGATAGTACCAGATAATTGGGATTACTTCTCCGTGCTTATCCATATAATTTAATGCTGGTTTAACAACAATGTTGTTCCAATTATCGTTGCCATCAGCATTAAATAAGTTTTTCATATAATTATGTTGAAGACTGTAGCGAGTGTAATTGGTTTCATCTGTTTGATTGAGGAAATTGTGAATCACTTCAAAGTCTAGGCCAGCAAATGTCTCTGGAGCCCGCTCGGGTTCTGTACTAAAGAAAGGTCCATCTTCGAGTATAATCCCAGATACTAATTCAGATGATTCTGCCGCTAACAGGGCTGTCAACAATGCTCCTGAAGAATGACCTGAGACAATTACAGGCTCATTAATTTTATCTTCTATTAATAAAGCAAAATCTGTTACTAATCTCTTAGCCGTATAGAGAGCTGGATCTTTAGTGGATTTTCCATGACCGTAACAGTCAACAGCAAAGATATGAAAATGTTGACTTAGTTGAGGGTAAACTTTTGCAT
>JAAYRJ010000089.1 GCA_012518845.1 Clostridiaceae bacterium | reverse complement strand
GCCTTAGTAACATTTACAGTCAACTATGCAGCTTATTTTGCTGTTATTTATAAAGGTGGTTTTGAGAGCATACCTCGTGGTCAGTTTGAAGCGGGACAAGTTCTAGGACTTTCTAGAAGACAAATCTTTCAAAAGATTATTCTACTACAAATTATTAAACAAATCATGGCACCAATGAGCAATGAAGTAATTACTTTAGTCAAAGATACATCTTTAGTTAGAGTTATTGCTGTAGTTGAAATTATCAAAGTAGCGGAGCGTTATACTGCTAGGGGTCTTATTTGGCCACTTTTTTACACAGGTGCCTTTTATCTTATCTTTTCGACTTTATTAAGTGTATTATTTAATTATTTAGAGAAAAAGTTGGCATATTTTGAAACAATTTGATTATGTTCAGCTCGATAGCGATATATGTGAATAATTTTGTTTAAGGTGTAGTCAAAGAAAAAGAATTGAAGCAAATTTTAACAAGAGAAAGTGATTACAAATGGCATATCTTGAAGTAAAAAATTTAGCAAAACAATTTGATAATGAAAAAGTAATTAAAGGAATTAGTTTTTCTTTAGAAAAAGGTCAAACTTTAGTAGTCGCAGGACCATCTGGTGCTGGTAAAAGTACGCTTTTACGTTGTCTCAATGGTTTGGAAGAAATAGATCAAGGTGAAGTTTTTCTTAATGGCAAGAAATTAAAAGATTCTTCGGACTTTGGTTTTGTTTTCCAACAATTCCAACTATTTCCTCAATATACTGCCTTGGAAAATGTTAGCTTAGCACCTTCTTTACATAATTTAGGTAGCAAACAGGAGATTGAGCAACGTTCGCTTGATCTACTAGAATCTTTTTCTTTAAAGGAACATGTTCATAAATATCCATATCAATTGTCAGGTGGACAGAGACAGCGAGTAGCCATTGCAAGAGCAATGATTTTAGATCCAGAAATCCTTTGCCTGGACGAGCCAACCTCGGCTTTAGATCCAGCTTTAAGAGATCAAGTTGCAGAGCTAATTTTGGAATTAAATGAGAAAGGCATGACTCAAATTGTTGTTACTCATGATCTTGTTTTTGCTGAAAAAATTGCCGATAAATTGATCTATCTAGCAGATGGGTTTATTGATCCAGATTATGTTTCGGGTTTAGAAAATTCAGGTGAAGCAGATGAATAAAGAAGAAATGCCAAATTTTTTATATGAAATTATTTCAGAGCTTGATTCTCCAGAAGCAGTAAAGAACTTATTTATAGATCTTTGTACTTATAAGGAAATTGAAAATATGGCACAACGCCTATATGCAGCAAAACTCTTGTCTGAAGGTAAGACTTATCAGGAGGTAACAGAAGCTTGTAGTATTTCATCTGCTACTTTGAGCCGTGTTTCACGCAGTTTACAATATGGTTCTGGTTACCGTTCTATATTTAAATGATTTTTAAGTCTTTAAGCTTTAATATCTCGTCACTTTAGACTAAAAAGACAAAATTTTATTGGTAATTTTATATAGATTTCTTTGTGGAGAGCTGAAATTTCAGCTCTTTTTAATTTGCAAAATTTTTCTTCTAACTCAAATAAGAAATATTATAAATTTTTATGTGATTATTTGTTCCTTTTTTGTAGTTTTGGTTGCAGAAGGGAGGAAAATAGTCTAAAATGCAATTTAAGTGGAGGGAAGTAGCTGGTTTACTACATAAAGTGGTGGAAAGTGGTAAATTTGTTGCTTGATAAGCGCCGATGGCACGTTATACGCATACAATCGATAAAAAAGGTCGCGTAATTGTACCAGCAAGATTAAGAGAAAATCTTGATGGTGTTTTATTTGTGACTTTAAGTTTGGATGATAATTACTTATCGGCATACACTCCTGAGCAATTTAATTCAATCAGAGAACAACTTTCTGCCTTATCTGGTACAGATCCTGAAGTACGCTTGTTAAGAAGGGCTATAATCGGTGAAGCGATTGAATGTTCCTTTGATTCACAAGGACGTATTAGTCTTGGCGAAAATTTATTGAAATGGATCGATGTTAAGCCAGGCGAAGAAATTTGTTTTATAGATATGTACGATAAATTAGACATTTGTTCAAAAGAATTTTATGAAAAATCTTTAGAAGAAATTGGTTCATTAAGCGATTTGGATTTAACAAGATTCGATGTACAAGGACTCTAATTATCATTTACCAGTGCTTTATCGTGAGGCGATTGAAACACTCTCAATTAAGCCTAATGGTGTCTATGTTGACTGTACCGCAGGTGGCGGTGGTCATAGCTCAGGAATAATCAAACGGCTAAATGAAAATGGTTTTTTGCTTGCAATCGACCAAGACCCAGAAGCTCTTCTTGTCACAAGAAAGAAACTTGAAAGTTTAAGAGACATAAAGGCTCAATATATTTTAGTCCAGGATCAATTTTCTAATATTAAGGAAATTTTGGCTAATTCAAATATTACTAAGATAGACGGTTTGATTGCAGATTTAGGTGTTTCTTCGTATCAAATAGATACTGCTTCGCGTGGCTTTTCATTTCAGCAAGATGGCAAGCTAGATATGCGAATGAATCCAAAAAGTAAAATGAGTGCATTTGATTTTGTGAACAACGCTTCACAAGAAAAAATTGCAGAAGTTTTAAGAAAATATGGTGAAGAAAAATTTGCTAATCGTATTTCAAGCAATATTGTCTTCCAAAGATCGCAAAAGACAATACGTACTACTTATGAATTAGTTCAAATTATAAAGCAAGTTATGCCGGCAAGAAGTAGAAGAGAGCAGCATCCTGCAAAAAGGACTTTTCAGGCTATTCGTATTTATGTAAATCAAGAATTAGCCGAAATAGAAAAATTGCTAGATGCTTTGCCTGATTGTATGGCAAGTGGTGGAATTATAGATATAATCTCTTTCCATTCTTTAGAAGATCGAATAGTTAAACGGATTTTCCAAAAATGGGAAAATCCTTGTACTTGTCCTCCGGATTTTCCTGTTTGTACATGCAATAAAAAACCTCTTGGTAAAAGAGTTAATACAAAAGGATTTGTTGCATCTCAAGAGGAGATTAATAGAAATCCTAGGTCTAGAAGTGCTAGATTAAGAGTCTTTAAAATGAATTAAATTAAGAGGGGAAATATGAAATATAGATTAGATGGAAGTCTAGCTTATGATGCATCGGATGAAAAAAACAAAGTAGTTTTTTCAGCCGATTCTTTGCGTTCATCCGCATCACCCACTTTTCCACCTGAATTGCCTGATTTTTCAAGAAGAAGAGAAGAAGAAATCGAGCGTGAGAAAAGAAGGATAGAAAGGCAAGAAGCAACTTATGATGCGGCTATTAAGCGCATTCACAAAAATGTAGGGGCAGAACATTTTAAAACAGTTATTTATTGTTTGTTTTGTCTCGTTTTAATTGCTGGAATGTTTTTCTTTTTGATGTCACGTCAAGCAGATATTGTCGAGCAAAACTTTCAAAATTCTAGAATCCAAAAACAAATTGACGAGCTTAATTTATCTAATTCTGAAGAATATGAAAAACTTCTTTCTCAAATAGATATGTCAACAATAGAATCAAAAGCGTTTAGACTGTATGGCTTGCGTAAACCTGCTCAATCCCAAAGAATACATACAAATTCGCCAGAAGTAGATCGAGTAATCCGTTATAAACAAAATAACAATTCTTATGCTGAAAATGAAGAATTGGATACTGATAGAGATTATGTTTTTGATGCGTCTCAGATAGAGCTATATATGAATAAATTAAGAATTCAGGAATAAAAGTTTAGAATGACCGATCGAAGAAGAGATAAAAAAAATAGGAATAATCTAAATAACAAAAAACCTAAAACAAGAGGTAGGAAAATGAAAAAAACTCCTCTTGTTTCTTCACGCCGAGAAAAAACAAAAAAAACTTCTAAATCAGGTCGAAGAAGAAAAACGAAGTCTAAAACTCCAAAGCGCACGAATAGAGTAAATAGAGCTCAAATTAAACATTCTAATAACCAAAATAAGGAACTTTTTTTAAAAACAAACCCTGAATCACGTGATGATGTAAAGACAACATCTCAGAATCAGAAAAATCAAAAAAAGACTAGGAAAAATATCAGATTCAATCGTCCAGGTATTATTTTTATTACTTTTTTGATTTTCTTGTTGTTTTTGTACTATGCCGTTGTTTTGTTTGACGTTCAGGTTCTAAAATCAGATGAAATGACTGCAAAAGCAAATAATCAGTATTATCGTAAAATGGTTATACCAGCAAAGCGTGGAGATATCTATGATCGAAATGGAAAACTGCTAGCTACTTCGACTAATGTATTTCGGGTTGGTGTTACACCCAAACATGTTTACTCCTTAATAGAATCTCAAACCCAGGCTGAGATTGTTGATAATGTTGCTTCAATCTTAGCAATTGATGCAACAGCTTTAGCTGAAGATTTATCTAAAGAAGATGAAAGCTATGTCCAAATTGCTAAAGATATTCCACAAGAACAAGCTAACTTGCTAGATCAATATCTTGCAGTTCATCAAATTGGTGGCGTACGCTTAGATGCGGAACCCGAGCGAATTTATTTTAATGATGATGTCGCAAGTCAAATTGTTGGTTTTGCAACAAATGATGAAAGTGGTCTCCAAGGTCGTCTTGGTGTTGAGTATTCATTTAATGAAGTTTTAAACGGCAAGTCAGGTTATCTTTTTTCTGCGACTGATAATTATCTAAATACTGGTAATTTGCCTTTTTCTCAATCAACTGAATTAGCAAGTCAAAATGGAGATTCAATTCATTTAACGTTGGATTATGATATAACCGCAAAGTTACAGGAACATGTAAAAAGTGCAACTGATTCATCTGGAGCACAAGATGGTGGAATGGGAATTGTCATGAATGTTAAGACGGGCGAAGTCTTAGGATTAGCTTCCTATCCTTATTTTAGTAGCTCTGACCCAACTGCTAAGCCTGCTAATTGGGATGAAGAAGAGAATTTTGATCCTGCAACACAAGAAACTGTAGATATTTTGATGGGAGATTTTTGGACTAATAAAGCAGTATCCAGTTTATATGAAGTAGGGTCTACCTTTAAGATGCTAACACTAGCTATGGGGCTTGAAGAAAATATTACTCATGAAGAAAAAGTTTATAGTGATGCCCCGATCCAAGTTTTAGATTACACAATAAAAAGTTGGACCGGAGATAATATTTTTGGTCAAGTTTCAACCGAGGACGCTTTTTTATATTCCTTAAATCCACCTTTTGTTCAAATAGCATTGGAACTCGGTGTAGACACATTTTATGATTATGTTGAAGCTTTAGGGCTTAGACAAAAGACTGGTATAGAACTTCCAGGTGAAATAGACAATATTTTTCATGAGTCACCTACAGCTATAGATCTTGCTACTTTATCATTTGGTGAACAATCAAGTATGAATCTTGTCAGCTATGCAAAAGCTTTGTCTGCAGTGGTTAATGGTGGAAATCTTATGAAGCCTACCATTGTTAAACAAATTTCCAATGATCAAGGTGCTGTGATCAGGAGTTTTGAACCACAAATTGAAAGACGTGTCTTTTCTGAAAAAACTTCGGATCGAGTCAACAAGCTTTTAAGTAGAAATGACAGTTTACAAGGCTTAAATAGAGTATCAAGTGGTTATGATTTAGGTGGTAAAACATCTACCTCAGTGAATGAACAAACTAATGCTTTAACCTTTTCATATGCAAGTTTTGCGCCAATGGATGATCCTGAAATTTTGGTTTTGATTGTAGCCATGAATTCCCCCCGCAGAACGGTTGATAGTAACTCTTTAGTAAATAATGTATCAGGTATGGTTGATTTTACGTTAGATCATCTTAATATTGAGCGAGAATACACAGATGAGCAAATGAATGTAATGGAAGAAGGAGTCGGTTTGCCAGAACTTCAAGGAGAATCTTTAGAAGGGGCTATGAATAGATTAAACTATATGTCTCTAAATGTAGTACCTGGAACAACAGATATGAAGCCAGAAGATTTGATTGCTTCTATGGTGCCTTTGGCAGGAACGCCTATGCACTATGGCAGCAATGTATTTGTGTATCCCGAAGGTGGAATCGAGCTTGACTTAGTGGATGTACCAGATTTTTCTGGTAAGAATTTTAATGAGTGTATACTGGTTGCAAAAGAGGCTGGAGTTACATTAAATTTCACCGGAGATATGTCGGGCTTGGCAGTTTCACAATCGATAATGATTGATTATAGATTTTTGACAGAAGATGCTGCCACAACACAAGAAATAGATATGAATGAAAATAATGAAGAAGCTGCAAATGTAGATAGTAATGATGCATCTTCAGTGCAAAAAGGAAGTATAATAAATATTGTTTTGGAATCGGTTTCCGCTGATTAAAAAATAATAAGATTTTGAGGAGGACATATGCCAAGATTAATACCTGCACAATTGCAAACTTGGACTCAAGGATTGCTAATTCAAACTCCCGAGGCGGAACAACATAGCGAGAGATTTTATCGTGGAATCTCAACCGATACAAGGACTTTACGCTCTGGTGAAGTATTTTTAGCTTTGATAGGAGAAAATTTTGATGGACATGATTTTGTAAATCAAGCTATTAAAAAAGGTTCAAAAATGCTTATCCTTGATGAAGAAAGCGAACAAGCAATGGCCCTTTATAATGACATCAGGCATGGAAAAAACATACCAGATTTATTACTTGTACCAGATACTCTCAAGGCATACCAACAAATTGCAGAAGGTTATAGATCAACTCTTCTAGCCTCCCTTATTGGTATCACTGGTAGTGTTGGTAAAACAACGACTAGAAGGATGACTGCTGCTATTTTAGCAACACAATTAAAATTACATCAGACTTCCAAGAATGAAAATAATCAAATTGGTCTACCACGAACCTTGCTTTCTGCAGATGATGAGGATGAAGTTATACTAGCTGAAATGGGAATGGATCATCGCGGTGAAATAAAAATTTTAAGTGAAGTTGCCAAGCCTGATATTTCAATCATTACAGGTGTAGGCTATAGTCACGCTGAATATTTGGGTAGCCGTGAAACTATTTTAAAAGAAAAAACAGACATTATTTCAGGTATGAAAAGTAATGGTATTGTTTTGATCAACGGTCAAGATACTCATTTAAATGCCTGGGCTTTGAAATTCAAGAGTACAACGACAGTTTGGCGTATTTGTAATGAATATACAGAAGTGGGTAAAGATTTTGAAAAGTTCCCAGTTTTTTGGGCTGAAGATATCAAAATTGGTATTGATGGTACCTCCTTTATTGCTAAAACTAGTTTGGATCCGGAGGTTGCCTGGCCAGTAAAAATCAGTACACCTGGAAAATATTTGATTAGAGCAGCTTTGTTTGGTTTAGCTTCTGCTTATGCGCTTGGACTTGATATGGACGAAGCTGTTAAAGGTGTTCAGAATTTTACGAATACAGGTAATCGTCAAAGAATGGTTATAAAAAACAATTATTTAATGATAGATGATTCTTACAATTCATCCCCTGAATCTGTTACCGCAGCTCTTGATACTTTATCAATGCTTGCTGGCGACCGCAGGAAAATTGCTTGCATTAGTGGTATGAAAGAATTAGGTAAATATGCTGAAGATCTACATACAAACATAGGCTATAGAATAGCTGAAGTAGGAATAGACCTATTATATTTAGTTGGAACAGAGAGTGAATGGATCTCTACAGCAGTTAAACAAATTAATCCTGAAATCCCAATTAAAATATATGAAACTTCTGATGAAGTAGCAGCGGAAGTCATCAAAGAGATTAAACAAGATGATTGTATTTTAGTTAAAGGATCGAGAGGTTATAGAATGGAAAATATTTCCGCTTTAATTGAAAGTCAGGTGTAATTTTTTCTATGATTTTGCTAAATGCGCTTGTTATTTTTATCTTGACTTTATTTGTGGGCAGAACTGGTTTGCCTATTATTAGGCGTTTGCAATTAAGGCAAACTGTTAGGTCTGATGGTCCAAAATCACATTTTAAAAAAAGTGGCACTCCAACTTTTGGAGGCTTGTTTTTTTTAATTCCAATGGGTTTATCCGCAATTATATTACCAATTATTAATCCAAATTGGCTTATTTACAGTGTAATCATGTTATTAACTTTGGCTTTTGGTTTAGTAGGATTCATAGATGACTATATCAAAGTAAGAGTAGACAAAGAAGGCTTATCTGTACTCCAAAAAACAATTTTTTTATTAGCAGTTTGTATTTCATTTTCAGTCTGGTATTTATGGTTTTCAAACCTTGAAATAATTATCCATATTCCCTTTATAGAAGAAGGAATCTTAGTTACCGGAAATTGGAAATATCTATATATGATTTTTATCATTTTGTATTTATTTTTTATGGCAAATGCTGTCAATATAACTGATGGAGTAGATGGATTAGTTTCTACTTTAATGACAATTACCAGCCTTTCACTTGCTATTTTGCTCTATATTGTTTTTAAGGAAGACATGAAAACCCCTTATCTAATTGCTGCTTGTTTGGCTTTAGCAGCGGGTTGTTTAGGATTTTTGCCCTTTAATAAAAATCCTGCCAAAATTTTTATGGGGGACACAGGTTCTCAAGCACTAGGTGCATGTTTTGCAGTTATCGCTTTGTTAGCTGGGGTTCCTTGGATAATGTTATTTTTAGGATTAATCTATATTCTTGAAGCATTATCTACTTTAATTCAAGTAATATATTTTAAACTAACTAATGGAAAAAGAATATTTAAAATGGCGCCTTTGCATCATCATTTTGAATTGAGTGGCTGGACAGAAAAAAAAGTTGTAACTAGATTTTCTGTATTTACTCTTATTTGTGGTGGGCTGAGCTTACTTTTACTATTATTGTAATTAACAGATTATTTAAAATTAGATAATAAATAGGGTGAAAAATGAATCAAATCAAAACAAATAACAATAATCAATATAATTTGACAGTTGAGTCAGCCCGTAAAGATATTGAAAGAAATAATTCAGAAATAAATAATCAAATGCTTAAAGATATGGCTACTTTTCGCAGGATGGATTATTCATACTTTTTAGTCAGTTTGATTCTGATATGTTTTGGCTTGATTATGTTATTTTCTGCTAGTATGAGTACAAGCTTTGCTACCCAAGATGATAATCCGAGTTATTATTTTATCCGCCAAGCAATATTTTCTTTAATTGGTTTGAGCG
>JAAYRJ010000088.1 GCA_012518845.1 Clostridiaceae bacterium | reverse complement strand
AAGAATTAACAAAAGAAGGTAAACAAGTTCGTGTTGTTTCTATTCCTTGTTTAGATGCTTTTTTAGAACAAGATGAAGCTTATATCGAATCAGTATTACCCAAAAATGTCACAAAGCGTATTGCAATTGAAGCTGGTGCAAGTCTGCCTTGGTATCAATTAACTGGTTCTGATGGTATTGTCTTAGGAATAGATCATTTTGGTGCTTCTGCTCCTGCTGATATCTTGTTTAAAGAATTTGGACTTGATAAAGATGCAGTTCTTAAAGCTGCCGAGGAATTATTATAGGAATAATTTATTTATTACTTTTTAGTTTTAAGCCATGCTCCAAATAAGCATGGCTTTTTCAATTACATATTTCATTATTTAGTTTAATAGTCTAAAATAATAGTTAAAGATTATAGATTGCTTTTGAGGAAAATATTTTGAAAAATTGGACTGAAAATAACACGATTGAAAATGTACTTGAATCCAAATTGGGTTATGAACTATTGTCTTTTATTACCTATTACAGTGGAAAATCTATTGAAGAATTAAAAAAAATTTATTTGTTACCCTTACCTTTAAAAGCTTATAAACTAATTTCTAAATTGTCCGGGATTGAATTTAATCGTCAACTGATTCGCTGGATTATTGAAAAACTAAACAAAGAAGATAGATTTCCTTTCGAAATGTTGGAAAAATTAGATTTCGAGAAAAAATGGTGGAAAGAAGGTATAATTTATCATATCTTTGTACCTAGTTTTTTTGATTCAAATGATGATGGGTATGGCGATCTCAAAGGAATAATTAAACAATTTGAATATTTGCTAAGTTTAAATATTAGCGCTATCCTACTTAGCCCAATTTTTGATTCGCCGATGTATGATGCTGGTTATGATATAAGTGACCACTATGAAATCAATCCTAAATTAGGCACAAAAGAAGATCTAAAAGAATTAATAGTTCTTTGTAAGCAACATAATATTAAGTTAATTTTAACATTTCCTATGAATCAAACTTCTGAGAAAAACTCATGGTTTTTAGAAGTAACCGAATCAAACAGGGATCCTGAGAAAGCAAATAAGTACAAAGATTACTATATAAATAAAGATATGCCCAATAACTGGTTATCTCATTACAGTGCTTCTGCATGGAGATATGAGAGAATACCAAAGAGTTATTTTTTACACCTAAAAAGTAATCATCAACCAGATATTAATTGGCATAATCCTGAGTTAAGAAAAGAAATGATCTTAGCTATGAAATATTGGCAAGATTTTGGCATTGATGGATTTTTCCTTGAGTCGTCTGGCATTATGGTAAAGGATGAAAACTATCCAGATGGAAATAGAATACTTACAAACCTGACAGGAATAACAGGGATCGAACATTATACATACCAATACGAACTTTTAACTTATCTTGAGGAAATATATCAAGAACTCAAAAAAGATAATTCTGAGTTTTTAATAATTGCCGACAATCAAAGAATGCATTCAAATTATAATAAATTAATTTCCGGAGATGCTACCCTACGAAGTGATCTTGGGCTAAGTTATTTACAATTTGAAAACCCGGGGGAAAGACGTTTTGCTTCTGTTGATTTATCTCTTTATCATTTAAGTAATACTTGGTTCAAAATGCAAAAGCTTGTTGACAATTCCTTTTGGCCAGTTTTGTTTTGTGAAGATCCCAAACATACCAGAATAGTCAGTCGAATAACTCAAAATAAATACTTTCGGACACAAATTGCAAAATTATTGTCCATGTTACAACTTACTGCCAAAGGTACACCTATTGTTTATCAAGGACAAGAGCTAGGTCAAGTTAATGCATCATTTCATGATATTGAACAAATACGTGATATTGAGAGCCAAAACAAATATGAAGAGTTGAATAAAAATCCAGAGATCTTTGATCAGACAGATTCGTTTGAAAAAATCATTCGAGGAAGTAGAGACCATGCTAGGATACCTCTCGCTTGGAACAATTCAAAAAACAATGGTTTTTCAAAAAATGAAAAAACTTGGATTGATGCATTTGCAGATCCTGGAATGACTATTGAAGATCAGAGAAATGACTCTCATTCTGTCCTGAATTTTTATCGTAACCTAATTTCGATGCGTACTCATTTTACTACTTTGATCTATGGTTCGCTTTTTATCATCAACAATGAAAACAAAAATATGTTGAGATATTTAAGATATGATAATGAACATGCATTTTATATTGAAATTAATCTAACTGATGACCAACTTAATACGATGGGTCTGGACAAAAAAACTATACAACGACTTATTGATGTTTATGATCTAGATCTAAAAATGCCCCAAGATTCTGAACAAATAGTTCTTCTTGGGAATTACCCAGACCGAAGTCAACAAGAACTTGTGAAAAACTCTCCATTAAGAGCATTTGAAGCTTTTATTGTAAAAATCTACTAGTTTCTCAAAATAAAAAGTTGTACAAATTATTTTTTTTGCACAACTTCTTAATTTAATTTTTTATTGCCATTTACTAGGATCTAATTAGCTTCATCTGAACGCAAATGACATTTTTTATATTTTTTACCTGAACCACACCAACAGGGATCATTTCTACCAGGCATTACTTTTTTCTGAACCGGAGCAGATTTTTGTGGAGTTGGCTGTGAAGCCTTTTCTCCAGCTGCCATTTTAGCAAGATCAACTGCTCTTTGACCAGTTTTTAATCCTTCTTTTAATTCTCGTGTGGGTTGTTTGCTTTTGGCTTTCTCTGTACTCTCAACATCAATTCTTGCACGCATCATTAAGCGGACACAGTCTTCTTGAATGCCTTGAGTCATTGCTTCGAACATGTCAAAGCCTTCTCTCTTATACTCAATTACTGGATCGTGTTGGGCATAACCACGCATACCCACAGAATCTCGCAAATGATCCATTGCATCAATATGGTCCATCCAATGATTATCAACAGCCTTTAAGAGTATATATCTTTCTGCTTCATAGAATACTTCTTCCGAACCAAGACTTTCCTTTTTTTCTGCAAGTGTATTTTCAGCATCTGTAATAATCTTTTCACTGATAGATTCAACAGATACATTATTGGAAAGATTCTTTAATTCAGTAATTGAATCTAGATCTCCCAACAAATAATTTAAACGTGTAACTAGTCCCGGAATATCCCATTCTTCTGCATTATTTGAACCCATACTATAATTAGCTATAGCATCATTGATAATGTCTTCTATATACTTGACAAAATATTGATGAACATTTTGACCATCTAAAACTTGTCTTCTTTGCTCATAAATTAAATTTCTTTGCTGGTTCATCACATCATCATATTGGAGAACATTTTTCCTAATCGAAAAGTTACGTCCTTCCATATTTTTTTGAGCAGATTCTATCATTCTCGAGAGCATTGGATGATCAACTTCTACATCATCTCCCAACCCAAAAGATTCAAAGACTCGTTCCATTCTTTCGCCACCAAACAAGCGTAAAAGATCATCTTCAAAAGATAAAAAGAATTTTGAAGTACCTGGATCCCCTTGTCTACCAGCTCGGCCACGTAACTGATTATCTATACGACGTGACTCATGTCGTTCTGTGCCTAAGATATAAAGTCCACCAGCTTCAATAACTTGTCTTTTTTCATCTGCAATTGATTGCTCGAACTTATCTTCTAATTTTGAAAACAGTTCTCTGGCAGCAAGAACTTCTTCATCATCAGTAACATGGAATGAATTGGCCAGTTCAATCATTTCTTCATCATAGCCTGAGTTACGCATTTCCTGTTTTGCCATAAACTCACTATTACCACCTAACATAATATCTGTACCACGACCAGCCATATTTGTTGAGATCGTAACAGCACCAAGACGACCCGCTTGAGCTACTATTTCTGCTTCTCGATGATGATGTTTAGCATTCAAAACATTATGTTTGATTCCAGCTCGATTAAATAGAGATGATATTTTTTCAGATTTTTCAACTGAAATGGTACCAATCAGTATCGGTTGACCAGTTGCATGTATTTCTTTTACTTTATCAATAATTGCAAGAAACTTACCATCTTCTGTTTTATAAACAGAATCCTCTAGATCTTCTCTAATCATAGGTTTGTTAGTTGGAATTTCAACCACATCTAATTTATAAATTTCTCTAAATTCATCTTCTTCCGTCATGGCTGTACCGGTCATACCAGAAAGTTTTTGATACATCCTGAAGTAATTTTGAAAAGTAATAGTTGCTAAAGTTTTACTCTCATCAGCAACATCTACACCTTCTTTGGCTTCAATAGCTTGATGTAAACCACTACTATATCTTCTACCCGGCATTAGACGTCCAGTATTTGCATCAACAATAACAACTTCATTATCTTGAACTACATAATCTTGATCGCGAAACATAGTTCCATGTGCTTTTAAAGCATTATTAATATGATGGTTTATCTGAAAATTTTCTTGATCTGTTAAATTATCTATACCAAAAAAACGTTCTGCTTTACTTACACCTTTTTCTGTAAGCACTGTGCTCTTTGCTTTTTCGTCCACTACATAGTCTGCATCACCTTGTAGTTCAGTTCTTTCATCATAAGAAAGTTTATCGTCTGTTGCTTTAAATACTTTGGACTTCATACCAGCAATTAACTGATTGGCTTGACGGTATAGATCTGATGATTCACCACTTGAACCTGAAATAATTAATGGTGTTCTAGCCTCATCAATTAAGATACTGTCAACCTCATCGATGATGGCAAAATTTAGTTCTCTTTGAACTAAACTACTAGAGTCTGTAACCATGTTGTCTCTTAAATAATCGAAACCAAACTCATTATTAGTACCATAAGTAACATCACTGTTATACGCCTTTTGTTTTTCCTCGTTAGATTGTCCACGAACAACTAGACCAACAGAAAGACCAAGATAACGATATATTTTTCCCATCCATTCGCTATCTCTTTCGGCTAGATAATCATTGACAGTAACTACATGAACTCCTTTTCCAGTCAAAGCATTAAGATATACTGGTAAGGTTGCCATCAAAGTTTTACCTTCACCAGTTTTCATTTCAGCAATCCGACCTTGGTGCAGGATAATGCCACCTAGAATTTGAACTGGGAAATGATACATAGCTAATACTCTTTGAGAAGCCTCTCTAACAGTAGCAAAAGCCTCAGGCAATATATCATCTGTAGTTTCACCATTTTTCAAACGATCTTTTAATACTTGAGTTTGTCCCCGCAATTCATTTTCTGACATAGCAGAATATTGATCAGCAAGATCTAAAATTTGCTGTTGAATTGAAGTAATTTTTTTTATTTCTCTTTCGGAATAAGTTCCGAAAATCTTTTCAAAAAGTCCCATATGTTTCCTTTTTCATATCTATTTGTTATTAAATAAATTGTATTCTGAATTATTAATACTTACGCTATTCTAAGTATACATTAAAATGTGACAAAGCCATGATATTTGTTTGAAATAATGTTCTTTATCTCATTTCCTTTTCTTTCTTGATTCTTAATTTGGCTATTTATTATAATAAAA
Source organism: Clostridiaceae bacterium (assembly GCA_012518845.1). Lineage (GTDB taxonomy): Bacteria > Bacillota > Clostridia > Saccharofermentanales > DTU023 > UBA5436. The sequence goes on along the minus strand of JAAYRJ010000088.1, from coordinate 31,710 downwards.
AGAAGATGTATCGATAAGTAATGAAAACTAATTTTCTGATATTATTCTTCATTACTTGGTTTTTCTTGATAGCGATAGCTATTGCCATGTTGATCTATCCGCAAACTTACACCTTGATAATTTGCCTCACTTTTCATTGATAAAAAAATAGGATCATTAATCTCATATTTAGAATTTTTGGGTATTACCAAAACTAATTCGCGGGAAATTATATCATCTGCGCCGATTTGGCTGGGATTAATTTTTGTATCTCGATTAGAACCTTGAAAGTTTGCCAATTGATTGATTTCATATTGTATTTGTTTCTCAAGCTTGGTTTCGTCTTGATATGTTGGCGAAGTCAAGTCTATACTTCTGATAGAAGTTGCCTTGCCATTGTTAAAACTTGAAATTATAGGATAATTAAAAGGTAAATTAGCATTGTATTTATCTCGAAAGTATGATCCTCTCACAAAATTATGTTCTGACCAGATATTATCTGCTTCTTGATCAGAATCTTTTTCCTCAGTTTTTCCATCATAATCTTGATCAAATTTAGACCACAAAGGTAAATATGTAATAGCTGTTTTTTTAGTTTTTGTCCAAGGAGTGTAAATATGGTAATTCATTTTTAGTTCAAGAGCATGATCTGTTGTTTTTTCTAAGATTATTTGTCTTTGATCGGGCGGTATTCTTATATTTAATTGACTTGCTCCTGCTTGAATCCATTTATCTACTGTCTTTTGCAGATAATCTTGTAAAAAGATCGATGCCGCAAAATCTCCCATTGATTGCTTGAAATCTTCTCCTAATTCATCGATTTGTTCCCAGACATCCTCTATGATCGGCTGACCAATTTGTTCGCCTGCCACTTCTGCCAAAGGAATTATCACAGACAATTCTTTTGAAGTTTGATCTAAAGCATAACGCATGATTATCTCATGCTTGACAGTCATAGTTGCTGAAATCATGAAGTATGAAATCAGGAGAATTATTGGAATAATAAGGGCTGTTTCTAACACTAAATTTCCATTTTGTGATTTTATTTTTCTTGTTATCTTTTGCATGAGATAGTCTCCGTTATTTAAGCTCGAATTCAATTGATCTATTCTGAATCACGATAATCAGAAAAACTTCTGTGCATTGATATTTCCTTATTCTCAAAATTTCCACTTAAGACAAAGCTTACTGCAAATTGTTTTGGAATTGTTTTTTCACGGATTCTTGTCATGCCTTCTAACAAAGCATCTTCCGATTTTGTAAGCAAAAACATCCGCATAAAGTCTTTATAATTTAGTTTAATATCTATATCCGAAAACTTTAGATTAATCATCTTACCAGATATTACTTGTTTAACATCACGATGCGTTTTTATACAAACATCTATCAGCATAAAAAGATAAGATAATGGTTCTGGGTCTATGACTACACCACCTAAGCTTGCCAGGGCAATAGCTCCACTTAAAACTATTGCTTCAGCGAAATAAATATTTTGCTTTACTTGATCAGTCATACAATCAATAAGATGATAAGAAAAGCAAATACCTGAGATATAGTTTTTCGCTGTTTTATATGCTTTTTCTGGATCGTCCTCATTAAAAACAATTTGTTCAATCTCATGTTTTCGTCCTGCATCAATTAATGTTTGATGTTTCCTACCATCTGGCGTTACCAGTGTTTTCTTACCTGTATTAAGCTCAAGTTGAGAACAATGCATTGTGTAATAATTAAATAAATATTCTGAAATTAATACACTATCTAATACAGGTGTTTCATTATTTACTAAAATGGAATCTAGATGACTTGTAATAGTACTGATGGAATTTGGATCTAATGGATTTGCAGGTATATCAGTGCCACTCGACTCATAAACTGGAATAAGTAAGCTTTTAGCTTCTGAAATTTTGTCACCTAACAATTCCATTGCTTTACTAGATAACTCATTTTGTTCTTCTTCAGTCAATTCTTGCGATTCTGTTTCATCATCAGAAGATTCTTGTTTTGGAATTTCAACATCTAATTCAGAAATATCTCCAAGATAATTCTCTGGATTTTTTTGAATTTTTTCTGGATCAACTAGTTCAGAGCCTAGGTTATTTGTAGAAACTAGACTCAAATTATTGTTTAAGTTTGAATAATTTGAATAACGGTCAATTATTTCATCAATTAAAAGAGCCGGCGCCCTATAACTCATATGTCTTAAAATTTGTTTTTTAAATTGTTGATTATCAGACAAATCATGTTTCATCTCTATATTGGTGTCATAAACATACGGCATATAATTGGATGATCCCATATAACTTTTCGAAATGAATTCATTATTTTGATTTAATTTATTAATATCTGTCCCCCAAAGACCAAATTCATTCCAGAGTTGACGATCATAGTCTGCTAAAGTTAAATCTAATTCATTTTGACATGCTCTTATAAAATCTAATTCATCCCGATCAACCTGTGCATTAGCAAAAAAAGAAAATAAAATTAACATGGTCACAGGAAGAATAATAAGAAATAGTAAACTTAATTCACCATCTTGATTGATAATTTTCCTGAATAATTTTAATGTTTTATTAGATTTTTCTATTAACATTTTAGACCCCTTTTGACTCAATTCAATTATCCTCTTGTAAAAATAAATTTGCTAAGTCATGTGCTAATGAGATTATTTCTTGTGATTTTTGTGGATTTACCTCTAAATTTGTAATTGCTGATTCTAAATTAATAGAGTATAAATGTTGATTTTTTTCTTTAATGATCCTTTCTTCTGCAACAATAATTGTTTGTGTTTCGATTTCATTTACGATTGGATTCAAATAGACAATCCCTTGAATAAAAACTGTTAAACTTAACGGGACTGTTAACATAGCTTCTAGAGAAAACATGCTTTTTTCCTTTCTGATAAATAAATTAGTTTTAAAATAGAATAAAAGAATTTTTCTACTAGATGTTTGAATTTTTTGAGAATATTTAGGAAAAGTAAAAATTTCAAGAAAAAACCCCCTTCAGTTGTTACAATTTTGGTCAACTTCTGGGGGGGGGAGTAATTAATGACTAAGTTTAAATATTATTTTAATAGCTACTCAAATTATTTTCTTAATTCAATATCTTTTTTAGCCAGCGAGGAAATAATATTTTCTATACTCGAAGTAATATCTTGATCCTTTAAAGTACGATCGGCTGAACGGAAAGTTAAAGAAAATGCTACAGACTTCATACCTTCCGGTATACCTTTGCCTTGATAAACATCAAATATTTCAATTTGTTCTAAATATTGACCGGCTAAATTAGCAATTTCATTTTTTATATTATCTACTAAAATTGTTTCAGGCATGACAAAAGCTAAATCACGCATAATTGCAGGGAATTTTGGTAAAGGTTTATAGCTAAAGTCCTCGCGATTTGCATTTAAAATCAAATCTAAGTCAAGATCTGCAACATATACAAAATCACTAATTTCAAAATTTTTCTTTAAGGAAGGATGAATTGTACCAATATATCCTATCTCGTAATCGTAATCTGGCAGATAAATTAAGCCAGACTGACCTGGATGTAAATATGGATAATTATCATTAGTTCTTATTATTTTAAACTCTGGAATTCGTAGTATTTCAAATAGTTCTTCGATCATCCCTTTAATTAAATAATAACCATCGGCTTTGTCTTGAATTTGCGAGCTAAACTTAACAAGACTCAAATGAACTCTTTCATCAGGTAAGACAAGATCACGTTTTGAGACATTTATTTCTGTAAATGGCATTACATTGCGTGGATGGAAAGTTTTACCTAATTCATAAATCAAGCCTTCACTGTTACCATGAGCTAAGTTATATTCGACTACTTTAAGTAAGCTTGGCAAGACTGAGGTTCTCATCTTAGAATATTCTTCACTGAGTGGATTAAGAATTGTTAATTCTTGTTTAAGAACATGTTCCTCAGGCAAATTCAATTTTCGAGTATTGTTTGGTGAAACAAATGTATAAGTATATACCTCATAAGCTCCAGAACCATTTAAGACTGAATGGATATTCTCAATATCTAATTGTCTATCTGTTCTAGCACCTAAAGTAACAGAATTATCTTTGCTAAATTCACCTTTGACTCGATTATAACCGTAGATTCTAGTGACTTCTTCAGATAAATCAGCTTCTAATGATAAATCATTTCTAAAGAATGGCGCTGTTGCGATAAATGTGTTTGGATCATCAGTTGGTTTAGTTTTGATTTCAAGCGAATTTAAAATTTGATTTACTTCTTTTGCATCTAAATTCAAGCCTGAAATTTTATTTAAATGATCTAAATTATATTCAATTGTTGTTTTATCAGTTTCAGTTTTGCCTACAACTATTTTTGTCTTGGCTACTTTTCCACAATCTAATAACTCAACTAAATAGCAAGCTAAATCCATAGCTCTTAGAGAATTTTCTAGCGGTAGTCCTTTTTCAAAACGTAACGATGCCTCTGATCTAAGATTATACTCTTTGGCTGTTCTACGGACTGACATAGGATCAAAATTAGCAGCTTCAAACAAAATTGATTTTGTGGTATCGCGAACTTCAGAATTTTCTGCCCCCATTACACCAGCAAGACCAACAGGTTTTTGACTGTCTGCGATGACAAGATTGTCTGAATTCATTTTGATATCTGTACCATCCAACAAAGTCATCGGTTCGTCTTCTTTAGCACGACGAACAATAATTGAATTGTCATTAAGAAAGTCTAAATCATAAGCATGCATCGGCTGACCCAATGCAAGCATCACAAAGTTAGTGATATCAACAATATTGTTAATAGGTCTCATCCCAGCAGCTCGAAGCCTTTGTTGCATCCAAAAAGGTGATTGCTCAATCTTAACATCTGTAATTACTCTACCAATAAAGTTTGGACATAAATCAGTATCTTCAATCGAAATTGAAGAAATATCTTCTGTCTTAATATCTGAAAATTTTTCTGGTTTATTATTGATTGGTTTAAATTCACCATTAAATGTTACAGCAGATTCTCTGGCTAAACCTTCTACTGATAGACAATCTGGACGATTAGAAGTTATTTCAAATTCAATAATTGTTTGACCAATACCTAAATATTCAAGGGCGTCTATGCCTACTGGAGTCTCCTCAGGTAAAACATAAATTCCATCCTCGGTAGCTTCTGGAAAATCATGAACTGTAAAACCTAATTCATCGATTGAACATATCATGCCATTTGACTCTATACCACGTAAGTTTACTTTTTTGATTTTGAATTCAGGTCCCAAACTAGCACCAGGTAAAGCTACAATCACTTTTTGATCTTTGGCAACATTGGGAGCTCCACAAACAATTTGTAGATTTTTGTCACCAACATCAACTTGACAAACTGACAAATTATCAGCGTCTGGATGTTTAACACAATCGGTCACCAAACCAGTTACGATGTGAGATAAATTTTGACCTTCTATTTCAAAAGATTCTACTTTGGAACCTGACATTGTCATGCCTTCAACAAATTCCTCAAGCGTACCATTAAAATTTGTATAATCATTTAACCATTCTAAAGAAAGTTTCATCTATCACACCTCTATAAATTAAATTGTTTTAAGAAACGTAAATCGTTTTCATAAAAAGAACGAATATCATTAACATCAAATTTAGCCATAGTTACACGTTCCATGCCTATACCAAAAGCAAAGCCTGAATATTTTTTGGAATCAATACCACAGTTTTCTAAAACTTCTGGATGAACCATGCCTCCACCTAGAATCTCTATATAACCCTCACCTTGACAGGTTTTGCATTCATGATCCTGACCATCACAAGTCCAGCAAGAAATATCAACCTCGCAACTTGGCTCGGTGAAAGGAAAATGATGTGGACGCAAGCGTATTTTTGTATTTTCACCAAAAAGTTTTATGGCAAACAATTCTAAACTTGCCACTAGATCAGACATTCTTAAATTTTCATCTACTGCCAAACCTTCAATTTGGTGGAAGATTGGAGAATGTGTCGCATCTACTGCATCCGAACGATAAACTCTACCTGGACAAACAATATAAATTGGTGGTTTCTGAGTTTCCATGACACGAATTTGAACAGGTGATGTTTGAGATCTTAATAAAATTCCCTGATCATAGTCCATATAGAATGTATCTTGTTCATCTCGAGCCGGATGTCCGGGAGGAAGTCTTAACATTTCAAAATTATAATAATCAAGCTCTACTTCTGGACCTTCAGCAATTGAATAGCCTAAGCCGATAAAAACATCACAAATTTGTTTAGACATAATTGCTAGTGGATGTCTAGAGCCAAACTCATCTTTTGTACCTGGTAGACTTATATCAATTGTTTCGGTGGCAATTTTTCTATCTTCTTCTGCTTGAAGAATTTCTTCTAGTTTGTCAGCTATATTTTTTTCTATATATTGTCTTGTTACATTGGCTGCTTGTCCTAGCTTGGGCCTATCCTCATTCGATAATTTACCCATATTTCTCATGATAGCTGTTATTTCGCCTTTTTTACCCAAAAGTTTTATTTTTAATTTTTCTAAATCGTTTTTTTCAGAAATTTCGTCCAATCGAGTTTTAAATTTATCCTCTATTGCCTTTAATTCAGATAATAGTTTATCCATATGCCCTCCACTCATAAATATAACTTTTTAATGATAACATATTTAAAACTTTAATGAGAAAATATCCGACAAACATCAGATAAATAATGAAAATATAGATTAGATAAGTAAATAGAATGTTAAATTGGAATATTTTTCTAACTCAAATTAAAGAAAATATCTAACATATGGATTGTTAGTTAATGCATCTTTAATTGTAAAAATAGGTCCATGTCCAGGCAAAACAGGCAAATCCATAGGAAGGTCCTTCATAATTGTAATTAGACGCTTTAAAGATTCTTGCATTTGGAGCGGATCTCCACCTTTTAGATCAGTTCTACCAATACTATTTGCAAATAATACATCACCAGAAATTAACACAAAGGGTTTCATTTCATTTGCATGAAGATACGAAATCAAAATAGCTGAGCAACCTGGAGAATGACCGGGCAGTAAATAAAACTTGAAAAATAAATCCTTTTCTACTTCGATAATTTGTTCATCATTATAGAAAGAATCTGGACTTGAAAAACTACGAGGCTGACCAAACATTGTAGAACAATTTGCAATTTCATCATTCAACAATTCTTGGTCATTTTCTGGCATGATAAACTTTGCCTCTGTATTTTTTCTCCAAATGTCTACTTGACTAATATGATCAAAATGAAAATGAGTAGCATAGATGCTATCTAAATCCTGAGCAATTCCAGAATCAAAATCAATGCTAGGATCAATTAGATAATTTTTTTCAGCCTGAATTAAGTACGAATTGGCATGTTGCCAATTTTCTGGAATAATTTTGTATTTTAATTTTTTTAACATATTAAATATTACTTAATTAATTCGCGCCAATCTAAATCGCCACGGTCAATAGCAAGTACTAACAATTCTGCAGAAGCTACATTTGTTGCATAAGGAATACTATTAGCGTCACACGATTTTAATAGTGAATTAGGTTGATCATATGTGCCTAGTAATGTATCCCTTAAATAAATAACTGCGTCTATTTCATTATAAGTAGCCTTTGAAGCTAACTGTTCAATACCTGCCGAAATATCTGTCGCTAACGTTTCAACTACTAAATCAGTATTAGCTTCAATAGCACGAGAAATATTAAAAAGTGAAATTAAGTGATGTTTTGATAAAATTTGATTATAAGCTATACAGAAATTGACCAATAAATCATATTTTCTTGAATCAGCGATTACTACAATATTCACAAATGCCTCCTAAACTAGAACTCAATCATTATTTTATACACTTTCGCTAATTTTTTCAATCTTTTTTTGTTTTTTTTGTTTCTTTTGTTTGTTAGTTTATTATGGATCCTGATTAAAACCAAAATATGCATCAAAAACTTTCTTTGCTACACCGGATAAACCAGATTTTCCTGTATTTTCTACTACGCTAACAAAAACAATTTCTGGATCATCAGCTGGTGCATAACAAACGAAAAGTGAATTAATTTGAATGTTTTGACTGGAGCTATTTTGCACTTCAGCTGTACCAGTCTTCATAGCCACTCTAACTGTATAACCGTTAAATGCTTCAAAGGTTGTTGTCCCAGGATTATACGCTAAGCCTTCCATAGAGTCACGAATTAATGCAATATTTTCTTCTGAGAACCCTAAGTCCTCAACTTCTATTACTTCTGGTTTTACAATTTCTCCATTTTCATCTGTTACTTCCTTTATAACATGTGGCTGTACCAATTTACCCGTCGCTATCCCGTTAATTCCACGACACAATTGAACCAATGTGTAAGAATTGAAAGACTGTCCAATTGAAGACTGGGCTGTATCGGCAGGAAACCATTGCTGATCTTCGGGCAGTGCTTGAGTTTGTTGCTTCAATTCAGGACTGGGTCTTATACCTTTTACTTCTCCTGGCAGATCAATATTAGTATACTCACCCATCCCTAATTTTTTAAATGTCTTAGTTAAATTATCAATACCAGTGTCTATTCCCATTTTATAGAAATATAAATTACAAGAAGTTACCATTCCATCATGTAAATTTAAAGGGCCATGTCCACCTATTGGTCTCCCATAACATTGCCAGACACGATAACCTATTTCCTCAGTTCCATTACAAGAATAGGTTTGATTTCCCGAAGAAATTATATTATTTTCTAAAGCTGCACAAGCTGTAAATGGTTTAAAAGTAGAAGCTGGGGCGTAAATTTCTGAGATGGCTCGATTAAGCATAGGCTTATTTTCATTATCGGAAAAATAATTTTCCACTCTCTCAGCTGCCTTTTCATCATATTGAGCTAATGAAAAATCTTGCGGATGAAAATTGGGGATAGACGCCATAGAAATTACTGCACCTGTTTTTGCATTCATTGTCATTGCACTTGTAGATTGTGGCTCTTCACCGCTCTCACGAAGTTCTTCAAGATTTTCCATCAAAGCTTGTAAAGTAGCTTCCTGGACATTTTTATCTAAAGTTAAACGAACTTTGTTGCCAGCTTTTGGCTCAACCCCGCCCTCGCCTTGAATATATTCTGGTTCCCCTTCTGCATTTCGTTGCCAGTAACCATAAGGAATTGTACCTGGAATTCCATGTAAATACCTTTCGGCGGATAACTCTACACCGCTTTTGCCTACCGTATCATTAAGTCCATAAGAAAAGGATTTTAAGTTTTGATACTCTGCTTCAGATATTTTGCCTGTATAACCCAAAACATGTGAAAATAATGCACTGTTATTTGTATATTTTCTCTTTGAAGTTTCGGCAATTAAGGCACCTGCGTATTTTTGATTTTGTTCGCCAATAACGTTAATCATTTTTTGATTGACTGGACCACCTACCAAAATCGCTTCACCTGTTAAAAATTGCCAATTATGTTCTAAGATAAGATACCGCATTTGCATAATCTGAAATGCTTCCTCTGTTGTATATAAAAAATTTCCTCCTGCCTCAATGTCTTCAATTGAGAATTTTGAATACAACAGATAATCATAAAATTCTTTTGAGTCAAGTTTGACCTGTTCATCTTTATTTCTCGCATCATCTTCTGATTTTAAACCAAACAAATCAGAGTTTTGTTGCCAACGTTCTATTTCTTTTAAATCTTTTTTAAAGACAAAAGTTGCATTTGTTTTGTCATCTTTAGATTTTGAATCTGTAGAATAATCAAAATACTGGGTAAGATTATCCGGCAAATCAACACCATTTTCTAACATTAAATTTGATAAATTTAACAACATTAGATTTAGAGCTTTATTGCTTAAGTCAGCATTGTTCAAATAAAGCATGGGTTCAGTTACAGAATAAGCTAATGTCTCGCCATTTAAATCTACAATGTCTCCACGTGGAGCCTCTACAGTCATTTGTGACTTTTGTCCTACAGTTTCAGGAATCTGGTTAATTTCTGCAGAGCTCAACTGTAATATTGAGGTTCGAAATAAAATAATGATCAACATCACTACTAGAAATAAACCGACAATAAAAAAACGTGGGAATAAAGAGTCATTTTGTCTATAAAATTTTTTTGAGTTTACTTTTTTAAAAGGCACCATTTCAAATTTTGACATTAAAATTCTCCATTTAGATTTAACATATTTTCAGCGTAAACGTCTTTTTCCATTTTTTCAAAAGGAAATACATGATTTATTAGAATATAACAAATCACTGTAGCAATAAAGTTTAATCCAATATAGCTAGGAATTTGGTATCTGTACGATATAAATACTTGATTTAATAAAAATGTCTCGCTAAATTTAAACATCGTAACTATGTTTAATGAGATGGTCTCAAGAAATTTAATGATTAAGCTTACCAATAAAACCTGAACAGGTAGAAATCTGATACGTTGTTGCCAAACGAATTGTAAAAGATGACTTGCCAAATAAGCTCCAAGTATCCCTAGTATAATGCTTAATCCAAAAACTTGACCAAATAGAATATCTCTAAACAAACCAGAAATGACAGCTAAAAGTAGACTCCACTCAATTTTGTGAAAATAAGAAAAAGTCCAAATCAAAACAAAAAAGAAATCAGGATAAATATCTAATCCTGGGAAGATTTGCTGGACAATTTGATTACAAACAAAAGCCAAAATAACATATAAAAGGATTTTAAAAACTAATTTTATTTTGGATGAATTCATATTAATTAATTTCCGTAAGACTCATTAACTTCAGAAGCATCAGTATCCGTATCTACATCTTGTTCCTTTTCTTCAGATTCTTCTGAAAGAATTTCTGTAGCTGTTTCTTGCACTGTTTCGTCTATTTTTTCATTTTCATTTGCTGCTGAACTATCTTCTCTAAATCTCGATTCATCATCTGGATCTTCTAGATTATCGGGCAATAAATCGTTCGTTAAGACGAAAACATTTTCAATTGTCTTAAAATCTATAGCAGGCTCAACTAATATAGTTTGTGTTCCTTGAGAATTAAGTGGAGATATTTCGACTACTTCACCTAGCAATAGGCCATATGGAAAAACACCACCTAATCCACTAGTATAGATTTCATCTCCTATGTTGACGATACTTTCAGCAGGAACATCTTCTATCTTACAAAGTCCTTGCTGTTTTAACTCAACATCTCCTTTAAATATAAAAGCCTGTCCGCGATTTTCACTGATGAAGCAACTAACCGAAAATCCCTCGCTTGTCACAGGTAAAACTTTGGCAGTCAAAGCATCACTATTATATATTCGACCAAAAACATTAGCATCAGCATCAATTACTGGAAAACCAGATTTTTCGGATAAATTGATTCCTGCATCAAGACCTCGGTCAATTCGATAGAGATTTAAATCTTTTCCTAGAGGTTTTTGTAAAATTCTTGCTCCAATAAAATTTAAATAATCATATTTATTAGAAATATTATAAACATTTTTTAATTTTTCATATTCGATAGCAGCAGCTTCATTTTCTTTTACCTGTAACCGCAGATCTACATTTTGCTCTGTTAAATTTTTATTTTCCTCTGTTAATTGTTTATTTAACTCTATTGCAGAAAAATAATTCTTTGAGTTGACACTTATAGTGTTAATTAAATTTTCAATTGGTCTTACTATAAACGAAATTGGAGAACTACCTTTATTAACAATGCTAGTAGGAATAAGCGAAAAAATCATCAAAATTATAACAATGATTGCTACTATAAAAATTAATAAATATCGATTTCTTTTGTTCTTAAACACAGTTAAAACAGCCTCGCTAATTTAGTTTAGTCTATTGTAATATTTTAACGCTTAAATTAAAAATAGCCACTTGCTTTTAAACTAATTGAACTTTTACTTGCAACAATTATATGATCTAAAACCTGTATACCAAGTTCTTCACCTTTTTTCACAATTAATTTTGTTGTTTGTATATCTTCTATGGATGGATTTGGCTCTCCACTAGGATGATTGTGCGCTAAAATAATACCAGCCGCATTGGAGCGAATCGCTTCTCGAAAAATTTCTTTCGTATCAATATGCTTTATTGACATCAAATTTCCTGTCGCAACCTGTACTGTACGAATCATTTCGTGCTTAATATTCAATAATGCTACATGGAATTCTTCTCTTGGCAAATATTTTAGATGGTTGTTAAAAAAATTAATGGCATTTTTTGAGCAATGTAAATCTTCTTTTTCTTCGGTTTCAACATAATGTTGAATTCTTTTTCCTAATTCAATTGCTGCCCTTAACCTAATCGATTTCACTCTACCAATACCATTAACAGTTTGCAATTCCTCTAAACCGGCGGCATTTAGCAGACTTAAGTTTTCAACTTTCTTTAGTAATTCAATTGCGACTTCCAAAGATGTTTTGCCATTTGTACCACTTGAAATTATTATTGCTATCAATTCAGCATCTGTTAAAATGTTTGGACCATATTGTTCCATTTTTTCATATGGTCTTTCCAATTCTGGCCATTCATTTATCGTCAATTTTGGTTTCACATCTATACCTTCTTTCTCTAATAGAAAAATCAAATATAAATGTAGGTAAATTAACTTTCTTTTATCTAAACCGGCAATTTGCTACCGAATTGCCGGTTTGAATGATTAGTATTCGGCATGACCTACTGTTCTTGCAAATGGAATGACATCACGAATATTATTGACTCCCGTCAAATACATGATCATCCGTTCAAAACCTAGACCATATCCTGCATGTTTTACACTTCCATATTTTCTTAGCTCTAAATACCAAGTGTAATCTTTTTCTTTTAAACCCATTTCATGAATACGTTCGATTAATTTATCATAATCATCTTCTCTTTGACTGCCACCAACAATTTCTCCAATTCCTGGGACAAGGCAATCAAGTGCTTTAACTGTTTTCCCGTCTGGATTTAATTTCATATAAAAAGCTTTAATGTCTTTTGGATAGTCTGTTACAAAAACCGGACCATTAAACACTTTTTCTGTAATATATCTTTCGTGTTCTGTTTGAAGGTCTATGCCCCAAGATACAGGATATTCAAACTTTTGTTTAGCTTTTAATAATTCTTCGATTGCATCTGTGTAAGTAATAAATGCAAATTTACTGGAAACAACAGACTCTAAGCGTTCTAACAAACCTTTGTCAATAAATTGATTGAAGAAAGCCATTTCTTCTGGACAAGTTGCTAGCACATGATTAATTATTGCTTTGATCATTTCTTCAGCTAAATGTGCACAATCTTGTAAATCTGCAAAAGCAATCTCAGGCTCTATCATCCAAAATTCAGCTGCATGTCTAGCAGTATTTGAGTTTTCTGCTCTAAAAGTTGGCCCAAATGTATATACATTGCGAAACGCCAAGGCATATGCTTCGGCAGCTAATTGACCACTAACTGTTAAATGTGTTTTTTTACCAAAGAAATCCTGTTTGTAGTTAACTGTTCCATCCTCATTTAATGGCGGGCTATTAGGATTAATTGTTGTAACATTAAACATTTCACCCGCACCTTCAGCATCGCTTGATGTAATAATTGGCGTATGTACATGAACAAAACCTTGGTCATGAAAAAACTTGTGAATAGCAAATGATGCTTCGGAACGAACTCTAAAAACGGCAGAAAACAAATTAGTGCGTGGTCTTAAATGAGCAATTGTGCGTAAAAATTCAGGAGTATGCCTCTTAGGTTGCAAAGGGTAATCCTCGGGCGAATCACCTTCTAGAGTTACTTTAGTCGCCTTCATCTCAAAAGGTTGTTTTGCATTTGGAGTTAAAACTATATTTCCAGTGATTGTAACAGCTGCACCATTTCCAATTTTTGCAATTTCATCATAATTTTCTACAAACTTTCTTTCAAATACAACCTGTAATGGTTTGAAGAAAGTTCCATCATTTAACATGATAAAACCAAAGTTTTTTTGGTCTCGAATGGTTCGTATCCAGCCACCAACTGTAATTTCTTGCTCTGCATATTCTTCCGGATTTTGATAAATATCACTAATGAGTGTGTATGACATATTTCCCCCTATTTTACGTTATTACTTACCGCAGCATTTTTTATATTTTTTCCCTGAACCACATGGACAAGGATCATTTCGCCCGATCTTTTCAGATCTAGCAATTTTTGATTGACGCCAATCAAAGAGAAATTGTTGTCTCTCTTCTGCTGAGAAAATATTATCCCAATGTTTAATTGAATAGAGCCAGTCAGCTTTTGCATCATGCATAGCTAAAAATAATTTGTGAAAATCCGGCTCTAGAGTGATTTGGCTATCTTCTGAAAGTTGTTCTAGATCAATTTGATTTCTCAAACTACTGTTGATACCTTCTAAGAATCCTGCAAAAATCACAGGTTTATTTCTAAAACCTAATTCATATTGTAATTCTTCAAATGGACCTTGCCAAATTTTATCAGGCTCTGCAAGAATTTTTTCATATGCATTTGTTTCCAACTTATAGTACAAATCAATTTCTGCCATATTTTGTTGTTGGCTCTGTTGATCTTTAAACATATTGTTCCACTGATTAATATATGAACTCATAGTTTGTCACCTCTTCTATCTCATAAGTTCAGATTATAGTTCAGAACCAATTTCATCGTCAACATTTGACGTTTACTTCTAATTTGCAAATGTTAAGCTAGATTTTATTAATAAAGTTTCAAAAGCAAGACGATCCTCCATGTAACCTCTTTTGACCTGCCAATCAGATTCAAAACATAAGCGATATAAAAATTCTAAGTCCTCCATTTTCAATGAATAAATTTGTTGCATTAATTTTTTTGCTGCATATGGATGAACTTTTGCTTTCTTAACTAAAGCTTTTTCATTTTGTAATTCTTTAGCACATATTAATTGTTTAATATGACGAGTAAACATGAAACGGATTAGTGGTAATGGTTCTTTGCTCATTAATAAAACATTTAACAACCTGAGTGCTTCCTTGGCCTGACCTCTAGCTATTGCCTCAGTTAATTGAAAAATATTACCATTAATATCTGGCCTGCAAACCAAATCTATCATTTCTAAGTCGATGCCAGTCTCTTGTCCATATTGGGCATAAAGAATTACTTTATGCATTTCTTGCTTGATTTCAAACATACTTGAATCACAGCGGTCAATTAAAGCATCTGCTGCTTGTTTTGTTATTCCTTTATTTGCTTGTTGAGCAAGAGCTTGAATCCATTGACGTAGAACATTAAACTGCTCTTTTTGTACTTCAACCACGACTAAATCATTTTCATTTAACATTTTGAACAATGATTTTTTCCTTGCATCTATATTTTCTTCAACAAAAATTAAACATGAATATGGATTAAGATTTTTTAATATCTCAGATAATTTTTCAACAAGCTTTTTTTGTTCTTCACTTTTACCTTTTTCTGCAGTTGAAAAAAGCTTACTATTTTCGACAATTATTACTTTTTTTTCTGAAAGAAAAGCTGGAGTTTGTAATTCCTGTTTTATACGATCTAAATCATTATCAGAAATAACTGTATCTATTTTTAATTCAATATAATCAATATCATGCATTTCTGGTTGAACAAATTTTTCGATTATCATATCAGTTAATTGATCAATTAAGTATTTCTCTTCACCATAAAAGAGATAACCTTGATGCCAAATTTCTTGATCTATTTCTGCTCTAATTGTTCGGTAATTGTATTTTTGCATAATATCCTTACTAATTATTTGCTAATCTAAATATGGCTTAAGTTGCCACTTATGATTTTTATATATTAACATAATAGCACCATTTTTATCGGTTCGTTTGAGATTAATATTTTCTTTCTCTAATTCAGCTATAACATTTGGATGTGGATGTCCATACCAATTAAATCCCACAGAAATAATAGCATAATCTGGATCTACCCTCTGAAGAAAAGCCGATGTAGTTGCGGTCTTAGAACCATGATGAGAAACCTTAAGAATATCTGCTTTAATAGAACTTTTTTCAGACAATTCTTGTTTAGAACTATCCTGAATCAGAAGATCATGCTCAACCTTTTCATCAATATCACCAGAAAAAAGTATTTTTAATTGTTCAATTTCCAATATAAAACAAAGACTCTCACGATTTGAATTTTTTTGATAAACATATTCTGGTATAGGCGATAAGATTTTTGTTTTTATAGACATTTCTTTAAATTCAATAAATTCATCTTTTTGCAAAAAATTAAGTTTAAGATTTTGGTTTTGACAAGCTAATAAAAACTCAGTTTTTAGAGTGTTAGCATTTGAATTTGTGTCTGTATTCTCTGTCAATGATGTAATTGGCATATAAATAGAATTAATAAGCCGATGATTTAACAAATCAAAAAAACCACCTATATGATCTAAATCAAAATGGCTAATTATTGCATAGTCAATTTTTTTCACTCCTAATTCATTCATTGCAGGCATTATAACTTGATAACCTTTATTGATATTACCTGCATCAACTAAAATCGTCCTTTTATTCGGAGATACAATTAAGCAACTATCGCCTTGTCCCACATCTAGAAAATAGATTTGCCAATTTCTTTGATTAAAATTCCAAATGTTTAGTACAATAAATACTCCTAAAACTAGGACTAGCCAATTTTGGGGTATTAGTGAATTTGTAATTTTTTCTCCTCGTAAATGACGGCAAAAATATAAAATAAAACGAGAAATATAAATCGCTCCCAAAATAAAAAGTAAACTAATAAAGATTGAATCGCCATTCATTGAGAAAAAAGTTGTTAATTTTGAGTTTGAAATGAGATTAATAAAAGTCAAAAAACAATCTAGCAGCCAACCCAGGAATTTTACCATATCCAATAAAAAAGGATTGGGTAAATACATAAAGACAAAGTAGATAAAAAAACTAAGATATGAGCCTAAAAAAGCGATTAACAAAGGATAGTAAACGAGAGAGTTTAGAAAAACATTTGAAATCTGCCATTGATTAAAATGAAATAATAATAATGGTGCTAAAAATATTTGAATTAATATAGATAGGACAATCCCTTTCAGCCATGGTAATTTATTTAATAACTTTATTTGATTAAGATGAGGGAGCATATCATAAATTATGTAAGCAGCTATAAAGCTTAATTGAAAACTTATTTGAAAAATTCTAAGGGGATTAATTAAGATAAAAATTATAGCAACTATTAAAAGCAAGTTTTTTTTAGGTACTATCCAGTTTATTTTGATAAAAATAAGATCAAGAAGATAGACTAAACTTGCTCTAATGAGTCCGATTGGATAATTTGTTAGCCACAAGAAAATTAATATAAAAGGTAGTGTTAGCCATAATTTCTTAAGTGGCCTTTTTGTTTTTAGTTGGAGTAATTCTATTATTGGTAATAAAAAGAGTTCAAAATGGAAACCAGATACTGCTAAAATATGTTGTAGTCCTAAATTATTGAAATCTCTTTTGGTAGACTCCAGGAGGAACTGTTTTTGACCAAAGCCAAAACTCAATAAAAAACGAGAAACATTTGGATTTGTTATTTCTTCCAAGAAATCATTAAATTCTCGATAAACCATATCCTTTGAAAATTTGTTATTAATTTGATTAAGTGTGATAGCTTCAATAAGATTTTCTTCAGATGTTATATCTATTTTTGCATAACAGTTATATTGTGCTAAAAAACTTGCCTCATTAAATCCACCTGGATTTCTTTGTTTCTCTGGTAGCTTAAGGAAAAACCTACCAGATATTTTTTTAAAATTTGCTTGGTCTTCACTGAGCCAGATCGCAATATTTTGTTTTTTAGGAGTTTGAAATAAAGCTAAAACATTGTTGTTTTGAGCTTTGACTAGTTCAGAAATCTTCTCTAAGTCTAAATAAAGCTTTTGATCTATATTATTTTTAATTGCAAGAGCATTACTTTGCATGAAACTTGCTCTAACTGAAATAGATATCAAAAAGAAAATCAATACAGCAAAAAAGATTCGATCCAATTTTTTTAATATTTCAAAGCAAAAGAGGAAAATTGATATATAAAAGCAATAAAGCAAAATAAATGTCCAAAACATCCGGGTAGCAAGATAGATAAAACCACATGCAAAAAAGACTAAATATTTTAGTCCCCATCTTTCTGCCTCAAAAAGAAAACTTAGACTTCTTTTCCATAACATTATTCTCATACTGAATATTATGGAGTGTCAAAAAAAGCAAATTACATTTTATTTTGGTAATATTTGTATTTTTTAGATAAATGATAAAAATACGGATTTTGAATTGGTATTGTAGATTATCCTATTCACCTGTTAAAACCGTCTCTATCGCACTTTTTAGTTGATCTAATCCCTGTTTTTTCACCGAAGAAATAATAATTGGGTTGAAATTTTCTTGCAAGTTTTCATACAATTTTTTTCTAATTAGTTCCACTTGCTTATTTATCTGGCTCTTTTTTAACTTATCTGCCTTAGTCAGGGCAATCAAATATGGGATGCCAGAGTGAGCAAGCCAATTTATCATGTTAAGATCATTTAGAGTCGGTTTATGACGAATATCTATCAATTGCACCACCATGTGGATAGTTTGGGTAGATATATATGTATCCGTAAGTTCAGAAAATTTTTCTATTTCTTTTTGGGAAGTCTTAGCATAGCCATAACCTGGCAAATCAACTAAATAAAATTTGTCGTCAATATTAAAAAATATTACTTGTCTTGTTTTACCTGGACTTTTACCAGTTCTAGCTAATTTTGAATTTTGACATAGAGCATTGATTAATGAAGATTTTCCGACATTAGATTTTCCAGAAATAGCGATTTGCGGTAAATCGTCCTGAGGAAATTGCTCTTTAAAGCCAGCTACTTGTGCTAATTTTGCATTTTGATAATTTATTTTCATATGTTTTGTATCCCTAACTAATCATTGTTATAATATGCTTATGCAAAAATATATGCAAGCGAGGTATCTATGTCAAAATCAGATTACGAACCAGGCTCATATACTCGAACCACTGACTTGTTGGTATTAAGAAATTATGATGAGGAAATCTTACATCCAATAGGTCCTGTGGCAATTATTAGTGATCAACTTGATCCAGCTCTCTCAGATTCAATAAATTTTCATTTGCGCAATCGTCGTGCTATTACTGTAGACGAATATCCCAATCAAGGTTCGATTCCTGGATATTTTCGCGCAGACTACCGTATCCCAGCTATCTTAGATAGATTTAATTCTGGTGAAGGAAAAGCTATTATTACAGAATCTGTACGTGGGCATGATCTCTTTATTATTACTGATGTATTAAATTATGGGCAACGTTATCAACGGTTTGAACAAGATGTCTCTCTTAGTCCTGATGAACATTTTGAAGATTTATCTAGAGTTATTTCTGCTGTTCATGGTGTTGCAAAGCGCATTAATGTTATTATGCCCTATCTCTATGAAGGACGTGTCTATCGTAGAGTTAATCGAGGCTCTTTAGATTGTGCAGTAATGCTCAATAGATTGTTTGATTTAGGTATAGACAATTTTTTAACTTTTGATGCACATGATGATCGTATGGCAAATGCAGTACCTACTAAGAATTTCGAATCTGTTAAAACTTCTTTACAATTAATAGAAGCACTTATTACTGAATATCCAGACTTAAAAATTGACAAAGATAATTTTATGGTAGCAAGTGCTGATGAGGCTTCAATCAAGCGCTGTATTTATTATGCTTCTTTAATGCAAGTACCTCTTGGATTATTTTATCGTCATTATGATCCAAGATTGATTAGCGAAGGAAAATATACCGAAAGATCTGTAAAATCACATGCCCAAAAAAAGTTTTTGGGAGATCAAATCGCAGGCAAAGATGTATTAATAGTTGACGATATGATCGATACAGGCAAGACTGCTTTAGAATGTGCAACCCAATTAAAAGAGCAAAATGCAAGAAGAGTTTTTGTAGCGGTTACATTTGCTCAGTTTTCTAAAGGTATAGAAAAGTTTGATGAGGCCTATGAGAAAGGAATTATCAACAAAATTTTCGCAACAAATTTAGCCTATAGACCGCCCGAATTATTAGAACGAGAATGGTTCTCAGATGTTAACTTTGCAAAATATATTGCATTACTAATAGATGGTTATAATCATGATGCATCGCTATCTAGCTTGATGAATCCCACAAAAAGAATTCAAGAATTATTAAATAATTTCAAGGGAGTTACAAATGGCAAAAAGTAAAAAAGCAATTAAGCGTGATGATAAAAATTATTATCGTTATGATCAATATGGTGATAATCCAATGCCTGCAGATGCACCTGTTGGAATTATTTCCCTTGTAGGAGCAAAAGAGTTTGGTGTAAAAGTAAACAAACAACTTGTCAAAAGAAGAAAAGAATATTTAAAAATGACTGATGCAGAATCAGTGGCAAGCCCTGGTTTTTTACGTGATGATTATCGAATAAAAGCAGAAGCGGTTAGATTTTCAACTGGTGAAGGTAAAGGCGTATTAGAACAAACAGTGCGTGGTCATGATCTTTACATAATTTGTGATGTAACTAATTATAGTTGTACATACAAAATGCGTGGTTTAATTAATCATTACAGCCCAGACGACCATTATCAAGATCTTAAGAGAATTATCTTAGCAGCTTCTGGTAAAGCAAGACGCATCAATGTAATCATGCCCTTTTTGTACGAAAGTAGGCAGCATCGTCGAACTGGTAGAGAATCTTTAGACTGTGCCTATATGCTAGAAGATATCTTTGACTTAGGAATTAGTAACTTTATTACCTTTGATGCCCATGATGATCGTGTTGCAAATGCTGTACCAACCCATAGCTTTGAATCAATACAATCAAATTATCAAATCTTAAAAGCTTTAACCTCAAAGGTTAAAGATATTAAAATCCAGCCCGACTCGTTGATGATTATAAGTCCAGATGAAGGTGCTATTAGTAGATCAATGTATTATGCTTCAATGTTAAATGTTCCACTTGGTACTTTTTACAAAAGAAGAGATTATGCTAAGGTCATTGATGGTAGAAATCCAATTATTGCTCATGAATTTTTAGGTGATTCGGTCGAAGGCTATGACGTTCTCATTATTGATGATATGCTCTCTTCCGGCGAATCAATGCTAGATTTAGCAAAAGTTTTGAAGTCTAAAGGTGCCAGAAGAATTTTTTGTGCTGTTACTTTTGCACTTTTTACAGATGGTATTGAAGAATTTAACAATTACTATGAAAAAGGTTTAATCGACAAAGTAATAGCTACAAATCTATGTTATTTGCCAGATGAAATCCTAAATACTCCCTGGTTTATCGAAGCAGATATGACAAAATTTGTTGCTTTATTAATTGATGCTATGAACCATAATGCAGCAATGTCAAGCTTAATTACACCTACAGCTAAGATAAACACTTTATTAGAAAAATTAAAAAAGAAGTCATAATAATAAAATTTCAATTTTTAATAATTTTATTGAATTACTAATAATAAATAATTATTTTAATTCAGAAGCTGCATCTTCATCTAAGATTACAATTACATCCTTGTGTAACTGTAAGATGGAAGCTGGAATTTTGGGTGTGATGTTTCCCTGTAGAGCCGCTGCAACAACCTTAGCCTTCTTTTTACCTGAAACAACAAAAAGCAGTTTGTCCGCTCTCATAATAGCACCAAAACCCATTGTAATTGCTTGTCTTGGTACTTCTGCAGCAGAATTAAAAAAACGAGAATTAGCTTCAATTGTTTCTTCTGATAAATTTACAAGATTAGTATTAGCAACAAAACACTCATTTGGTTCATTGAAACCAATATGTCCATTGTTCCCCATTCCTAAAAGTTGAAAATCTATACCACCAAGTTCTTCAATTAATTGATCATATTTTAAACATTCTGTCTCAGGATCTTCTGCAAGTCCGTTAGGAACATGAGTTCTATCCATATCTATATTTACATGCTTCAATAATTTTTCATTCATGAAATAACGATAACTCTCAGGGTGATCCGGTGAAAGACCATAATATTCATCTAAATTAAAAGTATCTACGTCACTAAAGTCTAGTCCATCTTCTTCATATTGACGAATTAGTTCTTTATAGGCTCCTACAGGTGTTGAGCCTGTAGCAAGACCCAAAACAGTATGACCTTCTACCCTTATCTGGCTTGCCATCATATCTGCAGCACGTTTACTTAATTCGTCATAATCTTTTGCAATAATAATCCGCATTTTTACCCCAAATTGTCCTCGTTATCTTCAATATTCGAATTTCTTCTCAATAAAAATATTGTCCAGCTAACAATGATAGTGATTACTAGTTCTATGCCTGTAATTAATGAAAACACTTCTAAATCGTTGCCTGAGATAATAATATTAAATAAGATTAACAGGACAAACAAAGTTAAGAACAATAAAAACTTTCCAAATGAATTATAGCGAAAAAACACTAATACATTATGAAAGGCTGAAGTTTCTTGTATGTCTTTATTCTTTTTCTTACTTTTCGATTTAGCCATTTGTCTCCATTTCTTTTGAAATTTTACTCCGTTTGAAACGATAATACAACTTTATAACAAAATAAAAAGCTTTTTAGTTATATTGCTAAAATTTGTCAGTTATTACTCATTTTCAGATGGTAATTTGGGCTTTACATAGCATGTTTTGTGATTGTCGTATATGACCATACCTGGTCTTGCACCTTTAATTTTGCGAACATTTTTTACTAAAGTATAATCAACAGCTACTTGACCACCAAAACCAGTTTCCACTTGATTATTGCCTGCATACCAAGCTGCGATTGATGCGGCAGTTTCTATTTGCTCAGGTGTATGACTTGAAGGATTATCTGTCATTAAAACTACATGGGTGCCAGGAATATCTTTAGCATGAAACCATAAGTCATCAGATTTAGCTGTTCTAAAAGTTAATTCATCATTTTGAATATTATTACGACCTGCTAAAATAGTTGTGTTTTCATCCAAAACAAATTTTCTCGGTGGCAATGGTAATTCTTGCTTACCTGACTTTTGTTTCTTATTAGTTTTTTTCTGTTGCTGAAATCTTTTTTTACGACTTTTTTTACCTGGTTTGCCTGGATTTAAAGCATTCATTAAAATATGTTTCTGAGGCTGATTAGGATGTTGCCTAGCTTTAGTTTTCTTTTCATCTAACAATTCTAATTCATGTTTTATTGCTAATAAATCATCATTGGTAGTTGCTTTTTCTAAAGCTGTTTGCAAAGAAAAAAGCCACTTTAACTCAAGTTGATCAGATTCTAATAATTTCTTAGAAGTTTTAAGTTTAGTCTTAGCTTTTCGGTATTTTTTGAAATATCTAGCTGCATTATCTGCAGGACTTAGGTGAGACTTGATCGGAACAGCGATTTCTTTTTGATTGGGATCATAATAATCTATTATATTGGCATTCTCACTTCCTTCTTTAACCAGGTACAGTTGTGAGTTTAATAGTTCGCCAACTTTTTGATACTCATCAGCTTTTTGCCCTTCAGCATAATCTTTTTGGTGCCAATCTAATTTTTTTTGAACACTCTTAATATTACGATTAATAACTCTTTCGATTTGATTAAATTCTTGACTAAATTCCTGAGCTTGATCTTGTAACGAGAAAAACACATCCATTGCCATAGAAAAATTGTCTAGACTTTTTTTATAAGGATAAGTTGCAAATTCTAAACAGTGAAAATCAAAAGGTTTTGTATCATTTTGATCTCTGAAATATAAGGTGGGACTACTCTCCTCACGTTGAATTTCACCAGCTATATGATAAAACGCTTGGCTTAAACTCACCTTTTGTTCATCTGTAAGGTCTTCAACAAAGAGACGATCATCTAGACCACTCTCTGCCACTACTGCTCTTGATAGTAAGGGCGAAAACCCACTAATATTATTTAATATGACCTTTTCTAATCTTTGTCGTTTTTGACCCGAATTCAAAAAAGGTAAAATGCTATCATTGCTTTCCAAAAAATCTTCGATTGGTTGTTTATTTTGTGAGGGTGGCAAAACATAACTTCTAGCAGGCATTACTTCTCTTTTGCTAGAAATATCATGATCAATATGGATTATGGAATCATGAATTTTTTTGTCTTCATTCAAAAAAATGATATTACTATGTCTGCCCATTATTTCGGCAATCAAATATTTCTCTTCTGGCTCTGAAAATTCATTTATAGTAGAAAATTTAAAAATAAAAACTCGTTCATATTCAGGCTGAGTAATATCTGTCAAAACTGAACCAATTAAATACTTACGTAGCATCATACAAAAACCTGGCGGTGATTTTGGATTGACAAAATCACGCGTTGTTAGATGAATACGTGGTGATGAGGGATTAGCAGAAATTAACAATTTCTTGAAATCTCGTCCCTGCCTAAAAAAGATTAAAATCATGTGACGATATGGTTGATAAATACGATCAACTTTTGTCTCTAACAGATCTGATTTTAATTCTTTTGTTAGAAATGTTGCTCCTATACCATCTAAAGGCATACAACCTGCTCTTTCTTTAATTGATTTTGTAATTTGGTAGGAATAATATACTCAGCTTGATCTTTGATTACTTTGTTACGAAAATCTGAATCAGCTAATGAAATAGCACAACCACAATATTTTTGACGGTATAAACCATCCTCTCTTGCCATTTGCTGTCCTTTCCTAAATCCATCAGTAAAATCTGCTTCTAAGTATTCTATACCTAGCTCTTTTGCATATTTATTGCCTGCTGTATGAATTAAATCATGTTTTTGATAAGGGCTAACTAAAAGACTAGTTGTAAAAATATCAAAATTATTTTCTTTACTGTATTCAGCAACTCGTTTCATCCGACTTGAATAACAAAATTTACAACGTTCAATGGTTCTACCATAACCGCACCATGTTTGTGGGTCACATGCTTCTTCTACGAATAGTGGTAATTTTCGAATTTCTGCAAGTCGCATCGCACCCTCTAAACGGCGATACCATTCTTTTTCCGGGTGAATGTTAGGATTATAAAAATATAACGTAAGATCATATTTTTCATATGCTTTGATAGCTTCTATTGGATATTCGCCGCAGGGACCACAACATAAATGTAATAACATTTTTTGAACTTTTTCTGCCATTTTATTCCTCTTTTTTAGGATTATTATGAAATGACTCTAAGGTCATTTGTTTTGTATCCATTGTATTATTGTTTTGATCTAGTTTAGGTTTCATTTTTAAATGTTCCCAACCATGTTTTGTTAAGATTCTACCTCTTGGAGTTTTGGCAACAAAGCCAATTTGCATGAGATAAGGTTCACAAACATCTTCAATCGTTTTGGGATCTTCATTAGTCATTGCTGCCAGGGTATCAAGGCCAACTGGACCACCATTAAAATTTTCTGCCATTGCTAGCATTAGATTGCGGTCCGTATTATCTAAACCTCTATGATCTATTTCTAGAGCCTTGAGACCTAATTCTACAATTTCTTGATCTATAATACCAACACCTTTTACTTCTGCAAAGTCACGCATTCTACGCAAAATCCGAATTGCTATCCTCGGAGTCCCACGACAACGTGAAGCCAGTATTTCCATACCAGCTTCATCAATTTCTACTTTCATTAAACTAGCATTATGCTTGAGTATTTTTGCAATTTCTTGTGGTGAATATAATTCTAGTCGATGAATCATACCAAAACGATCTCTTAGTGGTGCACTTAATAAACCAGCTCTAGTTGTAGCTCCAATCAGGGTAAAAGAAGGTAGATCTATTCTTATTGATCTAGCGGCTGGACCTTTACCTATAATAATATCTACAGTGTAATCTTCCATAGCTGGATAAAGAATTTCCTCTACTTGAAAATTCAAACGATGTATTTCATCTATAAAAAGAACATCATTCGGCTGTAGATTAGTTAAAATTGCAACTAGGTCACCTTGACGTTCAATAGCCGGTCCAGATGTAACTCTTAAATCCGAATTCATACTTTTAGCAATGATTCCGGCTAAAGTTGTTTTCCCTAATCCTGGCGGACCGTATAAAAGAACATGATCTAATGAATCTCCTCTATTTTTTGCTGCTTCAATAAAAATCTTTAAGTTTTCTTTTATTTTTGTTTGTCCATAAAAATGTTCAAAAGTTAATGGACGTAGAGCAGCATCTGGAGAATCATCTGACCTAATTTCAGGGTCAACGACACGCGTTTCCTCAGGTTCTAAATCACCTGCATAATCTTGATTGAAAATACTATGAAATCCTTCTTGCTCCATGTTTTTCCTTTATAACTTGGCAATCAGTTAAAGAATTGCCAAATGTTTCAAAGCTAATTTTAATAAATCTTCAAGTGTTATCTCTTTATCTTCGGCATTCATTTCTGCATAGGCCGTCGTTACTGCAGAGTTAGCTTCTGTCTCCATATATCCTAAAACCATTAAAGCTGCAATTGATTCATTGCGAATATCTAAATGGTTTTCATTTGTAAGTTGTGTAGTTGCAGCAACAGTTTGTGATTGTTGTTCTAGTTTTGGTAAGGATTTTTTGATCTTATCTTTTAATTCCAAAACTATTCTTTGAGCAGTTTTTTTGCCAATTCCTTTGATTTTTGTGAGCGAGTTGTAATTCTCATCAATAACCGCAATTGCAAAAGCATCAGGACTAATGGAAGCGATAATGCTGCTTGCAACTTTGGGTCCAATCCCACTAACTGTGATCAATAGTTCAAATAAACTTTTTACTTCTTGACTTGGGAATCCGTAAAGAGATATTTCGTTTTCCCTAACATTCATATAAGTCCAAACTTTGGCTGTTTGTCCAATTGCTGGAAAAGAATCAATTAAACCACTGTCACATGAAATATGAAAACCTATTCCAGAATTCATCACGATGATATTTTCCGGATTTTTTTGAACAATTTCACCCTCTACAAAAGCTAACATAATTTTTCCTTTATTTTATTATTTTTATATTTTATTTTTATCATTGATAGCCACCAACCGCAAGTGTATCATATCTATTTCCATGATGGGCATGGCAGATAGCTACAGCTATGGCATCTGCTACATCATCTGGCTTAGGTACTTTTTTTAGATTCAAAAGCATTTTAACCATTTCTTGTACCTGTTCTTTTTCTGCTAAGCCATAACCTGTTACTGCTAATTTAACTTGTTTAGGAGTATATTCAAAAACAGGTATTTTGTACCTAGCACCTGTAACAACAATTACCCCTCTGGCCTGGGCAGTTCCAATTGCAGTTGTAGTATTGCGGCTAAAAAACAATTCTTCAATCGCCAAAGCATTTGGTTTGTATTTTTCTATTAGCTGACACAAACTTTGTTCAATCAGCAATAAACGTTCTGGGAAATATGATTTTGCTTTGGTTTTAATAAAACCGTAATCTAACACTTTGAAATTATTATTGTTATAATTCAAAAAAGCATAGCCGGTAATTGCATAACCCGGATCAATACCTAAAATGATCATCTAAATCTTCTCCCCTCAAACATTTGTTCTATTTTAACATATTTATATTATTAAAAAAGTCTTTTGCTATTTGTTATCCTTTGCTTTTGCTAGTAAAATAAATTGTAGGAGAAATATAACTAATGACACAAAAAAATAATAGAAATTATTTTGATCTGGATAAAGACCAGAAATCTGTTAGACGTCAATCTTGGTTAAGAATTACAAAAAGATTCATCTTAAAGGGCCCTGAAAAATGGCGTGACCGTAAGCCTGGCAGAATCTGGGATTATATTGTTGATTTTTTCCAATTGACTATGCACTATGATTTATTTACCCAGTCAGCTTCGGTTGTATATTACTTGCTGTTAGCTTTTTTTCCATTATTAATCTTAGTAATGTATTTTACAGCTATTATTTCACGTAATATTGAGATAACACCAGAAACAATTGAAGCTGCCCAAACACTTTTACCTGATCCTGTGTTAGATATAACAAGTTCTTTGGCAAGAGGAATTAGTGCTCCTCTATCTCCACTCTCGCTAGCCATCTCAAGCATTACAGCTTTATGGGCATCAAGTCGCGGAATAGGGCAAATCTTTCGTTCAATCGCTTCTATATTTCCTAAAAAAGAAAAAGGATTTTCACTTCCGGCAAGATTTGCGGGCATTATCATTACTGTTATTATCTTTATTTTATTTGCTCTTTCTTATTTGATCTTGAGTTTTGGTAGGGCCTTATTTAATTTTATTGATGACCTTTTGCCTTTTATTGATTTTAACTTTTTTGCATTTGACCTAATTACGTATGGTATTGGTTTATTATTAATCTTTATTATAATGTTTGTTTTGTATTTTATCAGTTCTAGAAATTCAGCAGAAAAATTACCAATTATCCCAGGCTCATTAATAGCATCTTTTGCTTGGATTGCTTTGTCATATCTTTACTCATTTTATATTGCAAATAGAGCAAATATATCTAATTTATATGGTGGGTTGGCAAATATTATTATCTTAATGTTATGGCTTAATTTTAGCGTCCAGATCATTCATTATGGTGCATTAATAAATTATCAAATTGCTTGGTATAAAGTTCAAAAGAAAGAAAATTATCAAATTCTAAATGAAACAATAAGGAGTATTGATGAGAATGAAAATCCATTTGACTATTTGCAATCAGAAAACTATAAAAAAGCACCAGACAACTCTAATGAAGTGGATAATAATATCAACCGCTCTAGAAAAAAAACTTAAAGTTTATAATTCATTTGTGTCTAACATGATTGTAAATGGCCCATCATTCTCCAATTTAATAGACATATCTGCACCAAATTCCCCGTGTTGAACATCTGGGAACTCATTCCTAGCTAATTCTAGAAAATATTCATATAATTCATTTCCTAGTTCGGCAGGAGCGGCATAAGTAAAACTGGGTCTATTTCCTTTTTTGCAATTTGCATATAAAGTAAATTGAGAAATAATTAAAAAATTACCATTTACTGCTTTGATATTTAAATTGGTTTTTCCTTCTTCATCTGCAAAAATTCGCATTTGAGATATTTTTCGCCATAATAAATCAGCTTCTTTTTTTGTATCTTCCTTACCTACACCCACAAAAACTAATAGACCTTGATTTATCTTTCCTACTACTTGATTATCAATTTCTACTTCTGCAAAATTAACTCTTTGAACAACTGCTCGCAT
Organism: Clostridiaceae bacterium; assembly: GCA_012518845.1. Lineage (GTDB taxonomy): Bacteria > Bacillota > Clostridia > Saccharofermentanales > DTU023 > UBA5436. The sequence continues at coordinate 2,688 of JAAYRJ010000088.1, read as the reverse complement.
ATTTATCTCACATTCTAATCCTTGTTTTATATTTCTCTTAAATAGCTTTTACTAACCAATTAATTATACATGAGAAATATATGTTAGTATGAATTAAGTTGATTTAGCAAAATCTTTCAATTAAATTAAGGTAACCATGAAAAAAAATCGAAATAAATTTGTCTTGATTATTGTAATAATCATCATTAGTCTTACTGTTGTAATCTCGATTTTGTTGAAAAACTTAATTGCTAATTCCAAATTTACAGATGATACTATTAGCTCAAATCATGCTCAAATATCTCTAGAAAACGATCAAATAAATGTTTATAAAAGCACTCAAACTATAGAATCTTCTAAAACAAAAGAAAATACTCAATCAAACAGAGAAAAAAAATCAATAAATCAAGACTTAGAACTCTTTGACAATAAAACAGTATCTGCATCTGAATTTACACATATTACTGAACAAATTATTCAATCTTATGTAGGAAATTTTAATGGCGACCTACAGATCTATTTTAAAATACTTGATAATAATCAAACTTATATTGATCAGGGTAAGTCTATGTACCCAGCTAGCTTAATGAAGTTGTTTTTGATGGCAGAAATTTTTGATGAGATTGAGAAAGAAGAAATCACATATGAGGAAGTTGAGCATCTACTTATTGCAATGATTACGCAAAGTGATAATTATTCTTACAATGCTTTGCTGGAAGAATTGATTCAAGTTGATCCAAATGGTAATCCTTTTATGCGTATAAAAGAATTATGTGACCAATATGATTTTGTAGAAACCAAACCCTACAACTATTTTCAGGAAACTGGATTTGATTTTTCTTATCTTGCTCAATATCTGCCAAGTTATGCATTTGAAACATCTGTAACTGATCTTGGCAGATTTTATGAATTGTTATACAAGGGTGAACTGATCAGCCCAAAAGCTTCAGAAGAGATGTTAAATTTACTAAATCAACAGCAAAGAAAAAGTAAAATCCCTTTTCTGTTGCCTGAAGAAGCAATCACCTATAATAAAACTGGGGAATTAGATAACTTTAGTCACGATAGCTGTCTAGTAAAATCACCTAGGTGCGATTACATCTTGATTGTTATGAGTGAAAACTATGATTTTGATGGTTCTGCAGATTATTTAATACAGAAAATGTCCTTAAGTATTTATAATTATTTAAATAAAACAAATACAGATGCCCTTGCAACTGAATGAGCTGGGCATCTATAACTGTTGATTATTCTTCTGTTTCGTAATTAAAATTCACGAATTTGATTCAAATTAAACTCATGTGGATCTTTACTAGTATTCTCATGACCCACAGCTACAGCGACACAAAATTTTTCATCTGAAGTAAAATCCAATTTTTCAGAAAAATAATCCTTACGATCTGATTCGAATACTTGACTTGCAAGACCAATGATGCAACTACCTAGCCCTAGTTCAGTCGCTGTAAGACAAATACTTTGGGCTGCAATACCAGCGTTTAAATCAGCATAATCTTCACTTGGTGACGATAGAATAAATACCAAAGGAGCATTATAAAAAATAGAATTTGCTCCTCTTGTTTTCATTTTTTTTTGTGTTGCAGAGTCAAACATTGAAAAACACTGGTCTGATATCTCTTTGAGTAGATTTTGATCTTGTACAACATTGATTTTTAAATCTTGAGCATTAAGAGCAGTTGGTGAAGCTAAGGCTGCATCTATTAATGCTTGAATTTCTTGTTCATTTAGTTTTGTAGATTTAAAATCTCTACAACTTGATCTTTGTTTAAGTGCTTGTGATACTTTCATTTCTGTCCTTTCTAATGAAAAACTATTTTAAAAAATAAAAACGCCCCCATAAAACGTATTCTATCATTTTATAGAGGCGAATGTGTTAATAGGTTGGTATTACTCTAATTGCTATTATAGATTTGCTAAAACTTCATCAAAGTCTGGATATTCGGATTTCTCGTAAACTTTAATCCAAGTTACGACGCCATTTTCATCCACTAAAATATTTACCCTTTCTGATGCACCTATATCTTCACTAAAGATACCAAGTTCCTTTGCATAGGCGCCAAAAGGATTAAAATCGGATAATAATTTGATCTCATCATAATCAATCCCAATAGAGTTCGCCCAGACAAATTTAGCTGGCTGAGTGTCCACACTAAAACCTAAAGGTACATACCCCTTTGCGGTAATTTCTTCATAATTTTTGGCTAGGTCACGCATTTGGTCTGTACAAACTGAAGTAAATCCAAGTGGATGCCAGCTTAATAATAATTTTTTTCCCTCAAATTGATCTGATGAAACAATATTCTCATTTTGGTCATTTAATTCAAATCTTGGTAATTTATCTCCTACTTTTAACATAATCTTTCCCTTTCTAATCAAGCAAAATTTTCGTTCATAAATTTAGATAAAACAATCTGATCTAAGTTTTAGCTGAATATATCTTAACTCATCAATCAAACTATTTCTGGAACATTTGTGCCAGATTTTGGTAGATATAGAAAATATTTTTAACAATAGAATATTCAATCAAATAAAAAAGCCCTGTAAATCAGCATTACAGAGCTTATTGGTGGAGACGGCGAGGATCGAACTCGCTACCTCTTGAATGCCATTCAAGCGCTCTCCCAAGTGAGCTACGCCCCCGAATCTTCCCATATAATATGTATTATAAAAATTAAAGTCAAGCAGAAGTTT
>JAAYRJ010000087.1 GCA_012518845.1 Clostridiaceae bacterium | reverse complement strand
TCGCTCTTGTCGTCATATCTAGCTCCATCAATTTGCCTCCTAGATGTATTTCTAAGAGTATTTTCGACGACATTTTATTTTGACGCTACGATTTCTTTTTCAACGACTTTTATTATGAGGCGATTCGTTTAGTTGAAGTTTTCAATCTGAAATGATAAAATTCATGAAGAAATAGAGCGATAGCTTAATATTTATAATTTAGGAAGGAAATTTATTTATGGAGTCATATATTTGTGATGTTTGTGGTTATATTTATGATCCTGCGGAAGGTGATCCAGACAATGGTATAGAAGCAGGCACAGCTTTTGAAGATATACCAGAGGATTGGGTTTGTCCGCTTTGTGGAGTTGGTAAAGAAGATTTCTCTTTAGTAGAATAATCTACAAACCTAATTTTTTTAATTTATTTAAATTAAAAAGCTCTTAGAGATAAAAGATCAAGTACGACTCAATCTCCAAGAGCTTTTTTCATATAATTGCCTTCTTTATTTCACTTAATTATCTAGCCACTGAAATTCCATCTTGCCAATCTTCACCCAATCGCCATCTTCAAGGCCAGCGTCATATAAGGCTTTTTCTAGGCCTTTTCTTTTGATCAACCTTTGGAAGTAATGAAAAGAATCATAATCATCAAAATTTATTGAACGAATAACTCTTTCCCAATACTCACTCTTGACTTCAAAATAATCACCCGATAGTTCAATCGAAAAATCATTCTCTTCTCGTTTATCAGTAGCTGCTTGTATTTGTTTTTCAGGCTCAAAAATTTCTACTTCTGGTAATTCTGAAATATATTCTGCAGTTTTAGCAATTAATTTAGCTACATTCTTTTTACTTACTGCACTTATTAGAAAAACTTCAAATCCTTTTGCTTCTAATTCTGATTTTACTTGAGCTACTAATTCTGCATCTGCTATGTCTATTTTATTTATAGCAACTATCCGTGGTCTGTCCACCAAGTCCATTTGATATTTACTAAGTTCAACTTCAATCAAGTTAAATTGTTCCATAGTCGACTCGAAGTCACTAAACGAGGGGTCGAGCACTTGAATAAACATTCTTGTGCGTTCAATATGTCTCAAAAAATCATGCCCTAAACCAACACCTTCTGAAGCACCCTCAATTAGGCCTGGCATATCCGCCATCACAAAGGAAACAGTATCATAATTTACTACCCCCAATTGCGGTGCCAAAGTAGTAAATGGATAGTTGGCAATTTTGGGTTTTGCCGCAGTTACAACAGATAGTAAAGTTGACTTGCCAACATTTGGGAAACCAATTAAACCAACATCTGCAATTAATTTTAGCTCGAGTCTTAAGGTTCGTTCTTCACCTTTAGCGCCAGCTCTAGCAAAACGAGGTGCTTGCCTAGTTGAAGTTTTAAAATGATTATTTCCTAAACCTCCCTGACCACCTTTGGCAATTAATAGTTCTTGATTTTCTTTTGCTAAATCTGCTATTAATTCATTTGTCTCAGCATCATAAATTAAGGTTCCAGCAGGAACTTCTAAATACAAATTCTCAGCAGACTTGCCAGAACAAAGTTTGCCAAGACCCTTTTCACCAGAGTTAGCAGTAAATTTTCTTTGGTAACGATATTGCTGTAATGTGTTGGCACGTTCACTCACACGTAAGATTACGTCACCACCCTTACCGCCATCACCACCATCAGGTCCGCCTTCTGGTACAAATTTTTCACGCCTAAACGAAACTGCACCATCGCCACCATCACCAGCTTTAACTTCAATTGTCACATGATCAAAAAACAAAATGACCTACTTTCTTTTGCCAAAGTCAAAATACATTCTTAAAATAAAAAACCCGACTATCTAGCCGGGTAATTATATTAAACTGAAAAAAATTTATTCTACTGGATATACACTAACTTTGGTATTACGACGTCCAAGTCTTTCGTAACGTACTTGTCCATCAATGGTTGCAAATAATGTGTCATCTTTACCTTTTCCAACATTTTCACCAGGGTGAATTTTTGTGCCTCGTTGACGATATATAATATTTCCGGCTAAGCAATATTGTCCATCTCCAAGTTTTGCACCTAAACGTTTGGATCTTGAGTCACGACCATTTTTTGTACTACCAACACCTTTTTTACTAGCTAATAATTGTAAATTTACTTTAATCATGAGTGTTCCTCTTCTTTCAAAACAGACAAATATTTTTGTCCTGCTATCATATCAATTTGTTTTATCCCGATATAAGCTGAGAACATCAAGCTCTCTGCACGAATTCGATTTTCTTTTGACAATGTAGCGTAATCTAGTATCTGACATTCTATGTCACCAGAATTCAAAGTGTAAATAAAATCCTGACCTGGTTTAAAAAACTCTGTTAAAGTTCCAATTACGGTTTGAGCTATTGCCGATACTGCGCTACAGTAAATATCTTTTCCTGCTTCTGAATAATCTGCATGACCTGTCAAGTGAAATGAATAAACTCTTTGTTCATCATCAAACTTAAACCTTGCTCTGATCATTTCAATTATCCAATACTATTGATCTTTACTTTAGTATAAGGTTGACGATGTCCGGTTTTATTGCGGTAGGTGCTTTTAGGTTTATATTTAAAAATAACTATCTTCTTACCCTTACCATGCTTAACAATTTCACCACTTACTTTTACATCTTCAAGAAATGGTGTACCTACCTTAAAATCATCATCATTGGAAACAGCTAGTACTTCATCAAAATCAACACTATCTCCTGCTTCACCTTCTAATTTTTCGACAAAAATTTCATCACCTTCGGCAACTTTATATTGTTTGCCTCCAGTTTTAATAATTGCGTACATTTATTTTCCTCCCTGTAAACAGTCTCGCCGTGACGGGTGGCTTTTTTGCACTTAAATATTACCCGTCTTCGTGCGGTCGCCTAGGTATATTAGCACTTAATAAAAGAATAAGTCAAATTATACATTAAAAATATTATTGAGATTAATCCTCAAAAAGTGAAGCTAAATTGTAGTTGGTAACAATTAGATTATTACTTTTGCCGCTGAATATGGTAAAATCTATTCCATTAGTTTTTTTCCGGTCAAGCAATTTAATTTAGGTACCTATACAATAAAATAGAAAACTTAAGAATGCTTTATATGAAGGAGAGAGAGCTTTGAATAAAAATTTGATAGATACAATCGGTAAATCACCTTTAATAAATCTGAAGAAAATTGGTGATGGACGTATATATGTAAAAGTAGAAAAAACTAATCCTGCTGGAAGCATTAAAGATAGACCGGCTTATAGCATGATTCAGGTTGCTATTAATAACGGAGATTTGAAATCCGGTATGAAAATAGTTGAATCTACCTCAGGAAACATGGGGATAGCACTTGCCATGTTGGGTGCAGAACTTGATATTGATGTTGTTTTGGTTATGCCAGAATCAATGAGCATCGAAAGAATCAAACTTATGGAAGCTTACGGTGCAGAAATAATCTTGACTTCTGCTGAAGCTGGTATGCGCGGAGCAAATGAAAAAGCAGCTGAGTTATTAGCTAAAGGTAACTACTATATGCCAAGCCAATTTGACAATCCTGCAAATCCTTTAAGTCATGAAATAGGGACGGGTGCAGAAATAATAGATGCATTACCAGATGTTGCAGGTTTCGTAGCTGGAGTGGGTACAGGTGGAACTGTTACTGGAGTTGGTAGGGCTTTAAAAAAATATAATGACCAAGTTAAAGTCTGGGCTATGGAACCAAAAGAATCACCTATGATCACAGAAAACAAATCTGGTGCTCATAAAATTCAAGGAATTGGTGCAAATTTTATTCCCAAAAACTTGGATCTAGAAATTATTGATAAGACAATCACTGTATCCAGTGAGGATGCAATTAATATTACAAAGAGATTAGGAGAAGAAGAAGGATTGTTGGTTGGTATTTCATCTGGAGCAAATGTGATGGCAGCTTTACAGATGGCCGAAAACATTCCAGGCAAAATTGTAACTGTTTTGCCTGATACGGGTGAGAGATATTTATCAACAATTCTTTTTGAGGATTAATAATGTTTAAATCGTGGAAAGAAAGAGTAGCTATTGGCAAACATATTTTAAAAGAGGATCCCGCCTGTAAAACTTTATTTGAGGCAATGTTTATGTATCCAGTAGTTAGTGCATTATTAAGTCATAGACGCGCACATAAACTTTATAAAAAGGGACACACCACACTTGCTCGTATGATTTCGCAGTTAAATCGCAAAAAAACTGGGATTGAGATTCATCCTGGTGCTGTAATCGGTAAAAACTTGTTTATAGATCATGGGATGGGTGTCGTAATTGGTGAAACTACAATTATCGGTGATAATGTCACGATTTTTCATGGTGTTACTCTGGGCGGAACTGGGAAAGAAAAGGATTGTAAACGACATCCAACTGTAGGTAATAATTGTATGTTAGGTGCTGGCTCAACTATGCTTGGACCAATTAAAATTGGCGATAATGCCAAAGTTGGAGCTGGTGCAGTTGTACTGCATGATGTGCCCGAAGGCGCTACTGCTGTTGGTGTCTCTGCTAGAAATATTTTATTTGAAGAAAAAAACACAGAATAGTTTCTGGTATTTCTTTTAATTATGGAAGTTGTAGGATGCTGAGACTTACGATGTATGTATTTGCTTTGTTCTCCTACTCTTTTACAAAATTTTCAAGTAATTATGAATTTTTTTATTGAGATTGTAATATTTTGTTCTTGTGGATTACATAATACTAAACTATGCTGTAGTTATGAATAATTAGTAAGGAGCTTATATTTGATGATTAATAAAGACATTAAAGAGGTTTTGCTAAACCATAAAGATCCACTAATGATATCTGCAGAAAATGTGGCAACTGTAAGAGGTGAAAACACTCTATTACATGCTATGATGATTCTGTCTAATGTCGGCTATAGTTCTATTCCGGTCGTAGATAACGATCAACGTCATTTAGGTATTGTGACAATCCCAAATATTGTAGAAGGTATTAAAGACCAGATTAGCTATAATTGGGACTTGTTAGCAGAAAAAGAGGTTGAAGATATTATTTGTACAGACTGTTCAATTTGTTTAGACGGCAGTGATTTTGAAGAAATTATGCGTCAACTTGTAGATCACAACTATGTTTCCATCGTTGATAAGAACAATGTATTTCAAGGAATTATTACAAGAAAAACAGTTATGCAACGTTTAAATTCTTTGTTGCATGAACTGGATAAAGTATTTGAAATTACTCCCAAAAGAGATTTAATATATGTTAAATCCTAAATTGTCTAAATCTATTATTTGTTCATAAACATCAAAAGCACCAGCCGACACATGTTGTCAAAGGTGCTTTTTCTAAATTTAATATCTTATAAATCTAACGACTTATATCTATAAATACTTACAAACAAAAGCATTCCAATCATTTTGTTTAGCTTCAGAAATTATTTTCAAATCGTTCTTAAAAAAACTTTTTCTTACAGCTTCTTCTTTAAGATTAATAATCCCAGAAGCAATTAACATCCCACCTGGCTTTAACTTTTCTTTATAGAGAGGTATTAAATCTAGGTGCAGTGTTGCAATCAAATTAGCTAATATTAAATCATATTCATTTTCCAGATCTTTTAATTCAGCAGTCTTAAACTTTATGTTTGTTTGGTTTTTCTGCGCATTTTCTTTTGCCACCTGGATGGCATGTTCATCGATATCAATTGCATCAATTTTACTATTTGGAAAAATCTTTGCAGCTGCTATAGCTAAGATACCACTGCCAGTCCCTAAATCTAAAATATTTTTTTGTGACAAATCTGGAAAAGAATAATCGCTTAAAAAATTTAAAACTAAAGCGGTTGTTTCATGGGATCCGGTTCCAAAAGCCGAGCCAGGATCAAGATCTAAGAGTATCTCATTTTCCTTTGCTTGATATTGGATCCAACTTGGGTTAACAACGATCCTACCAAACTTTTGTGTTCTATAATATTTTTTCCAGTTATTTTGCCAATCTTCATTTTCTAAAATTCTGTTGGATATATAACCTGCACCAACTGGAGAAATTTCAGCAATATTAATAAGAGCCTTATTTATCATTGCTTCAAAATCTGAAACATTAATCCATTTCTTCTCTTGTTTTTCTTCAAGAGAGAAAGGGTTCTTATTAATTTGAAGCTTATTATTTTGATACAAAAAATAAGCTTCAATATTTACATCAAAGCTTAATGTGTCTAGATAATCACCAATAATAACATCTGGTGTCTTTTGTTCTTCATAGGTTTTTATAAAATCTATTTTGTCTTCGACTGTAACGCCTTCCGCACCTTGCATCTGTAAAAATTGTTCGATTGCATAGGCAGCTTCATGATTAGTTGAAAAAGTAAAGATTATCCACTGTTGATTAGCTTGCATATTATTTCGTAGAATCTTTTGAATCTTTAAACAAGTTTTTTAGCTTGTCTAAAAAACCATTTCTTTTCTCATAATTATCAGCATTCATGCTAGCTTCAAACTTTTCTAATAATTCACTTTGTTCTTTATTCAAATTTTGTGGAACTTCAAGTTCTACTTTTACTTTGTGATCTCCACGCATATTAGGTCGATTTATATAAGGGATACCCTTATTAGATAAAGTGATAACATCACCAGGTTGAGTACCTGATTTTAATTTATAAGATTCATTGCCATCAATTGTTGGAATAATTATTTCTAAGCCTAAAGCTGCTTGAGCAAAAGTAATTGGTACTACACTGAATGTTGTATTTCCTTGACGTGAAAAAACCGAATGTGGTTTAATATGAATTTCTATATAAAGATCACCATACGGTGCTCCTTGCGTACCAGGCTCACCTTCTCCCGATAGGGTTAACATTTCTCGTTCATTTATTCCGGCAGGAACTGTGACATTAAGCCGTTTATTAACCATGGTTCTACCAGAACCTTTACACTTTGTGCAATGATCAACAATAGTTCTACCTGAGCCTTGGCAAGATGGACAGGTTTGATTTGTACGTACTTGTCCAAACACTGTTCTCTGAACACCCATAACTTGACCAGCACCATTACAGGTTTCACAAATAGGTGGTTCTGAACCATCGGCAGTACCATGTCCATTACATGTTGTACAAAGATCTTCTTTTCTTATCTTAATCTCTCGTTCAGTACCAAAGGCTGCTTCCATAAAATCTAAATTCATGCGGTAACGTAAATTAGCACCAGGTATTGGCCCTTGTCTGTTTGAGGTTCGACCACCAAATCCTCCAAATCCTAAGTCACCAAAAATTGAACTAAAAAGATCTTCAAGATCAATATCAAAACCAAAGCCTTGACCAGAAAAGCCATTTCCTTCAAGGCCTGCATGACCAAACTGATCATACCTTTGACGTTTTTCTTTATCACTTAATACTTCATAAGCTTCATTTGCTTCTTTAAACTTTGCCTCAGCCTCCGAGTCATCTTTATTTACATCGGGATGATATTTTTTTGCTAGCTTCCAAAAAGCTTTTTTTATTTGGTTTTCATCAGCATCTTTGGGGATCCCCAAAACTTCATAATAATCACGTTTATTCGACACTGATAATAACCTCCTTTATATACTTTATACTTACTTATAAATCCCGCTATCCTGCATTGGATAGCGGGCTCTAGTTTAAATCGATTTTTATTGTAGCATTAAAATCTTTCTTTATTCAACTATGCGATATTTATGATTATTGAAATTAATTTTCGTCATCGTCATCAGAACCAGCATCTTTGAAATCAGCCTCATAAGTGCCACTAGCTTGATCTTGTCCAGTATCAGCATCACCTTCTGTAGGAGCTTCCTGTTGATACAATTTTTCTGAAATTTTATAAAAGGCTTGCTGGACAGACTCCATACCAGTTTTCATTGCTTCTAAATCATCTTTTTCAATTGCATCTTTTAATTTGGCAATCTCATCTTCAACAGATTTTTTCTCTGACTCATCAATTTTGTCACCTAATTCTTTTAGGGTTTTTTCTGTTTGATAAACAGTACTATCCGCTTGGTTCTTTGTCTCTATTTTTTCTTTTTGCTTTTTGTCTTCTTCAGCAAATTTTTCAGCATCTTGAACTGCTTGATCAATTTCCTCATCGCTTAAATTTGTTGAAGCTGTAATAGTAATTTTTTGTTCACGATTTGTACCCTTATCAACTGCTGAAACATTTACAATACCATTAGCATCAATATCAAAAGTTACTTCGATCTGTGGAACACCTCTTGCTGCTGGAGCAATACCATCTAGAATGAAGTTACCTAGAGTCTTATTATCTTTAGCAAATTCTCTTTCACCTTGTAAAACATGAACTTCTACTTGAGTTTGACCATCTTGAGCTGTTGAAAAAACTTGACTTTTCTTGGTTGGAATGGTTGTGTTACGCTCAATAATCTTGGTCATAACACCACCCAAAGTTTCGATCCCTAATGATAAAGGTGTTACGTCAAGCAATAGTAAATCTTTGACATCGCCTGATAAAACACCAGCTTGAATAGCTGCACCCATTGCTACGCATTCGTCAGGATTAATACCTTTGAAAGGCTCTTGATTAAAATAAGAGGTTACTCTATCTTGGACAGCAGGAATTCTGGTTGAACCACCTACTAAAAGTATTTTACCTACATCTGAAGGTTCTAAATCAGCATCTTTTAATGCTTGTTTTAAAGGTCCCATAGTTTGATCCACTAAATCATCGGTTAATTCATCAAATTTTGCTCTGGATAAAGTCACATCCAAGTGTTTTGGACCATCTGATCCTACTGTAATGTAAGGTAAATTTATACTAGTTGATGTCACACCTGACAATTCGATTTTAGCTTTTTCAGCTGCCTCTTTTAATCTTTGTAAAGCCAATTTATCGTTACTTAAATCAACGCCTTGATCACGCTTCATTTCATCGATTAAATATTGAACAATTCTTTCGTCAAAATCATCGCCACCTAAACGATTATTACCTGATGTTGCTAGTACTTCAAAAACACCATCACCAATTTCCATTACAGAAACGTCGAAAGTACCACCACCTAGGTCAAACACAACGATTTTTTGCTCATCTTCTTTATCTAGACCATATGCTAATGAAGCTGCAGTAGGCTCATTAATAATTCTCAAAACTTCAAGTCCAGCAATTTTGCCTGCATCTTGCGTTGCTTGACGCTGAGAATCACTAAAATAAGCTGGTACAGTAATAACAGCTTGATTAACAGTTTCTCCTAAGTATTCTTCTGCATCCGATTTTAACTTTTGTAAAATCATCGCTGAGATTTCTTGCGGTGTATATTCTTTATTATCTATTGTTGCACGAAAGTCAGAACCCATTTCTCGTTTAATGGATAAAATTGTACGATCCGGATTACTGGTTGCCTGACGTTTAGCAATTGCACCAATTAAACGCTCATTCTCCTTACTAAAAGCCACGACCGATGGTGTTGTTCTTGCACCCTCCGGATTTGGGATAACAGTTGGTTCGCCACCCTCTAAAACTGCTACACATGAATTTGTTGTTCCTAAGTCAATTCCTATTACTCTAGACATTTTGTCCCTCCGATTATTTATTCATAAATTCTTTTTTTTTAATATAAAAAGTTTAACTAAGTAAATCAATTATTATCTAATTAGCTACACAAACCACACTATGCCTAATAACAGTGTCGTCTTTGATATATCCTTTTTTCACAACTTCAAAAATCTCGTTTTCGCCATATTCAGGATTTTCAACATGAGCAACTGCTTCATGAAACTCTGGATCAAAAGGTTCACCTAAGCTTTTTATTTCACTAACACCTAATTGCTCCATTGTTTCATAAGCTTGCTTTCTTACCATTTCAATCCCTTCGGACATCTGTTTGCTTTCTGAACTTTCTAATTTATCTAAAGCTTCTATTGCACGATCTAAATTATCCAAAACAGGTAACCAAGCTTTACATACGTCTATTAATGAGGCGTTATATAGTGCATCTTTTTCTTTACGACTCCGCTTTCTAAAGTTATCATATTCAGCAACAAGTCGTACATATTTATCGTTTAAAGTAACATATGACTCATAATAGTCGATCTCTTGTTCAAGATTTTCTGTATCTTTTGCCTCATTATCATCTTTTGATTCTAGCTTTGACTCATCTTCATTAGATTTTAGATTTTCATCTAATTTGCTTGAATCTTTGGTTTGTTCTGCCTGTTCTTTGTTAATCTTTTTCTTCTTATTTGACATCTTAATCCTCCTCTGGATCATATTCTTGCGTTAAGTCAGAAATCTCCTTATCAAGTGTATGATTAACAAAATTAATCTGAGAAATTATTTTGTCATAGGACATTCTTTTTGGACCAACGATACCAATACGTCCAGTAATTTTATCTGAAACTTTATAAGCTGCAGTTATAAAACTACAATCTTCTAGACCCTCTAATGCAATTTCCTGACCTATTCTTACCATATAAGATGGTTTTTCAGCACTTTCTAAATAATAATCAGAAGTACTATCACTTCCAGATTGTGGTCCGGATTCTGACATTTGTGGGCTTAACATCTTTTTGTGTTCGTCCCATTCACTCATATAGCCTGCAATTAATCCTTCTTGATGGATTGTTTGCAAAAATTGTTGAGCTGTTTCTACATCATTAAATTCTGGTTGAGAGAGCAAACGATGAGTACCCTCAATATAAAACTCAATATTTTCTGCTTGTTTGATTGAGATATATGCTTCAAAAAGAATTTGATTTAATATAGATTCAGGTACAGGAACATCTTCCATTGCTGCGGAAACAGATATTAATGTTATTTGATCAAGCGTAACTCCAGTCAAGTTTCTTTCGATCATTTTATTAATAATAGATAATTGAGTTTGACTTAACACGGTTGGGACTCTGATCAAACGATCTTTTATTATTCCAGGAGATAAAACAACAACTATTAGGATCTTGCCTGGTTCGATCATCAAAAATTTTATTTGTTCAAGACTTGTCTCTTTATAATGAGGTGAAATCATCATTGCTGGAAAATCTGTTTGCTCTGATAATACCTTGACTGAACGCTTAATAATTGCAAGTACTTCAGACATCTGACCGTCAAAAAAATTTTCAATCTTTTTTTGCTCAGGAATACTAATAGGCTTAACTTCAAGCAAATAATCAATGTAAGCCCGATAGCCTTTATCAGATGGAATACGACCTGATGAAGTATGCGTTTTATCCAAGTAGCCCAGATCCTCAAGTTCGCTCATTTCATTGCGAACTGTTGCTGAACTAACATCGAGCTTATGTCTTTTAACTAGAGCATTTGAACCAACTGGTTCAGCCGTTAAAACATAGTCATTAACTACAGCTTTTAGAATTTGTTTTTTACGTTCTGATAGCAATTTTCTCTCCTTTAGCACTCTTTCAACTCGAGTGCTAAACAAACTTTAGCACCCTAAGTTTTGGCTGTCAACCAAATGAAAACGAAGAATTATGACAAAATGTGAACGCTTTGAAGAATCAGCAAAAATCTTTGTTTTCTACTAAGAAAAGCATCACAGAAATTCCATAAAAACCAAATTTGCGAAATCGAGGCCTTGTTTGCTTAAATAATATCGGTTCTCTGTTTGATCCTGGATGATTAATTTCTGTTTGATTAAACTCTCTAATTCTAGTTCAAAAGGATTTTTTATTCGAAATCTATTTTCAAATTCTTTAACAGAAAAACCTTTTGCTTGACGAAATACCAACATTGCATATTCACGCATTGCTAACTCTAAATCAATAGTCTCAAATTCCGCATTTTGCCATGGATCATCAAGCCATGCCTTTATTGATCTGATATTGCCTTTACGAATCCCATTAAAATAACTATGTGCACTTGGTCCCAAACCTAGATAGGGTCTTGTGGACCAGTAGTTAGTATTGTGGCGAGAATATAAATTGTTTTTAGCAACACTAGATAACTCATAATAATGATACGTATTTTTCTCGAAAATTTTTAGAAGCTGATAATACATTTCACGTTCTTCTGCTGTCGATGGCAGTAATTCAGGTGATTGATGATATTTTTTATAAAATGGTGTATTTTCTTCTAAGTCTAATGAATAAAAACTTACGTGCGGAATATCTAAATCAATGAGAGTTTGAGCACTCTTTAAAACATCTGCCAAAGTTTGATCAGGTAAAGCAAACATTAAGTCACAACTTATATTTTCCAGCCGATTTTTTCGAATCAAAGTTAGCATTTCTAAAAAATCTTGGAAAAGATGAATTCGACCTATTTTTTTTAATAATTCATCTTGCTGAGCTTGAAAGCCTAGGGAAATACGATTAATGCCACTTTCTATGCCTGCTACTACTGTTTCTTGACCTTGTGGCTCAGGATTAACTTCCAAAGTCATTTCGATCTGAGGATCAAAGCCTATTTCTTGTTCAAAAAACACAATTATATTTTTAAGTATTTTAGGTGGTAATATGGATGGAGTGCCACCTCCAAAATATAGAGTCTTAAGTGGAGCTAGTCTGTTGTTATGTTTTTGGATATATGATTTAGTCATTTCCCATTCTTTTTTAATACCGGATAAAAATAAATCATAATCAGGCGATTTAACTACAGAATAATAATCACAATAACCACACTTTTGATGACAATATGGTACGTGAATATATAAGTTTTCTATTGGATCATTAATATTAGGATTGATTTTTTGTTTTACCATTAATAAAATTTCTCTTCTGCCCAAGCTAGTACTGTATTTATTTTTGAGATAAATTCTTGAAAACTTGGTGACTTGTTTGCATCGATTGTCATGAAAGGTGCAATTTTATTTGCCCAACGGCTTTTATAAATACCAACAGCTGGGTAACCTACCTCGATTAGGCTTTCTGCTTTTTGGCCCAAAATAACTTCTGCCAAAATTTCCCAAGTGTTACCGATACTATCTTGTTCATATTTTGCTAGAATTTTTTGATCAGCATTTGGATAAGCTTTTAATAATGCTACCTTGTCACCTAAAAGCCAAGCTTCCATCTCCTCTATACATATTCCAATCACAAAATATTTATTAGGTGATTCATTCCTAAATACATACTCTATATTTTTATATAATTTGCTTGGATTTTGATCATCAAGATCTAATACAACAACAAGAATAATCTCTTTATCCTGATAAACTTTATCATATGCTCTAATTTTGGCAGGTAATAAATCAAGTAAGGATGAAGCGAGGGGCTTTGGTTTTTGATTAATGTCATCTGGTAATTTTCCTTTACCTCGATGTGGATATATATTTACTGTATTTATCAGTGAATTTTTTTGACTTATTTCATGCAAAATTTGGCTTATGACTGGGACAGATGATTTATCTTCACATAAAACTTCCAATATCATAAATCAGATCACATTAAATATCTAAGTAGCCACTATACCATAACGAACCAAGCCCAATACCTTCCTTATACATAGCTTTTACAACAGGATCAGCCCCTATATAGCGAGTACTAACTTTATCTGTTTCCCCAGTCTTTTGAATACGATCAAACGACCATACTTCATTTGGCGAAAAACTATCTAATAAATTGGTATTATGGGTTGCAACAAAAACTTGTTGACCCTGATTACGTAAAGTATAATCTCTCAATTCTAATCCCAATGAATCTGCCATTTCATAATAAAGACCATTGTCTGGCTCATCAAAAGCAATTAGAGGTTTATCGTCTGTTAGAATCAAAAATAATACTAAATAACGAATTTGAGCTTCATTATCAATTTTATCTAAACGATTTAAATCAATTCTATTATGATTTCGTAAATTTTGATTTAGTCTTTTTTGTAAAGCCTTGAATTCTTGCGGTTTTTGCTTCTTGAGATAAAAAACAACATTTTTAATGTTAGAACATTCAGCGTTTAGATGCTTGTGGCCACCGGTTTTCTGTTCTCTATCAATTATTTTAGGTAATTGTTTAAAGTCAGAATAAAAAAATGTAGTAATCTGATAATAAAGATAAGCAATATCTTGGTATTCTTCTTGATGCCCAAAAATATTTACAGCTGAAATTTTTCTCTCTGTTAAACTAACAGGTAAATATTCTTTTGAGTTCACAGATTTTTTGTTTTGTAAGATTTTACCCTTTTTCGATTCAACTTCTAGTAGCAATGTTTTCTCTAAACAAGTATCTAGCCAAATATATTTTGTTATCTTTTCATTGGAGAAATAAGGACGATTAAATTTATCTGAAGAAATTTTCAAATAATAATGTAACCATACTCCTTCTTTCTTTTCATAGAGTAGCTCAAATTCTAGATCATATTTTTCTGGTTTATGATTATAAATTAAACTCGAATAACTGCCATGTTTAGTTTGATTGCTTGCAATATGGACATTGAGAGAAATAGCATCTGCTAAAAATCTCAATGCTTCAAAAAAAGTTGACTTGCCACTAGCATTCTGCCCGATAAAAACACTTATTGGTTTTAAAGTAGGCAATTCACGCATTTCACTAAGTGTGGACATTTTTTTTAAATCTTGTAAATCTACACCTAGCGAAAGCTCATGTAGCAAGCCAAATTTTTTGATTTTAATCCCTATCAACATCTTTATTTTTTGTTATTAATAAATTCCTTTACATCTGCTATTTAACTATCTGATTTTGGAGTTTCTGTCATCATTTCTTTGATCGTAATCCCAGCTGTTGCAAGCGATTGCAATTCGGTTGGAATAAGAATCTTAGTTGATTTTCCATCAGCAACTTTTTCCATAGCCTCCAGCCCACGTAGAGAAATTACACTTTGATCAGCCTCAACTTTTTTGATCATCGCTAAGCCATCAGCCTTTGCTTGCTGGATTTTTAAGATTGCTTGAGCTTCACCATCTGCTTCACGAATAGCTTGCTCTCTTTTTGCGTCAGCTCTTAAAATTGCTGCTTCTTTTTCACCTTCTGCGATCCTGATTTGCGACTCTTTTTGACCTTCAGCAATTAAAATCTTTTCGCGTTTTTCACGTTCTGCTTTCATTTGTTTTTCCATTGCTGATTGAATATCTTGGGGCGGAATAATATTTTTTAATTCAACCCTATTAACTTTTATACCCCAAGGATCTGTCGCTTCATCTAATAGAATACGCATTTGAGCATTGATAGTATCGCGTGAAGTTAATGTTTCATCTAATTCTAAATCACCAATGATATTTCTTAACGTAGTAGCTGACAAATTATCAATAGCATTGATAGGATTATCTATTCCATAAGTATAAAGGACTGGATCAACAATTTGATAGAAAAGAACTGTATCAATTTGCATTGTAACGTTATCTTTTGTAATAACAAATTGTGGATCAAAATCTGCGACCTTTTCTTTTAGAGAAATTTTACGTGCTATTCTATCTATGAAAGGAACTTTAATATGTAAGCCAGTTCCCCAGGCAACTTTAAATGCACCTAATCTCTCTAAAACATAAACATTTGCTTGTGGTACGACGATAACATTGCGAATAATTATCAACAAGACAAAAATGATAATAATAAACAATGGAATCATAGTTAATAAAAAACTCGAAGTAATTAAATTAAGTAGAGTAGTATTAATCATAAATGTTCTCCTTAAAAT
>JAAYRJ010000086.1 GCA_012518845.1 Clostridiaceae bacterium | reverse complement strand
CCATCTTCATCGTACATTATTGTAATATCTGCTTCGTTGTCGACGTGTGCACTGATTAACTCACCAAGATCCATATTGGCTATTAAATTACTTTCAGAAATAACAACATATTGTTGAACTGAATGTTTCAAAAAGTCAAAAAGTCCTTTTAAATCTTGTGGACTTGGTGCTCTAAAAAAGTCTGATTGAGTATAAGGGGGAATAATTCTTAAACCTTGTTGCAACCTATCCAGATCCCAATGTGCACCTGTACCGATGTGATCCATTAAGGAACTATATTTTGTTTCTGCTACAATGCCTATATGTCTAATACCAGAATGCACCATGCTTGACAAAATCATATCGATGATACGATATCTGCCAGCAAAGGGCACTGCAGCCAAAGCTCTTTCATTGATTAATTCTCCTAAATCAATTCTCTTATTATCAGCGAGAATGATTCCCATAGCATCTAATAACATCTTTTTCCTCCTTAAATCGTACCAACAGTTGAGCTACTGACCACGACATCACTAGTTTCATTTTCTTCAAGTGGATAAATCATGGAATTTGCAACAAGTTTAATATCATCTGCAATAACTAGACCGCTACCAAATACGGTGATATTATCGGAACAATATTTTTCATTGACATGTGCATCAATACCATCTTTTACAGACGGACCTACTTGTACATTTTCGCCAATGACCGTATCTATACCTACAATACACTTTCCAACTTTAGCGCCCTTTTTGATAACACAGCCTGGCATCAAGATTGAATCACGAACTTGTGCTCCTTCTTCAATGACAACTCCTGCAGAAATAACAGACCGTTGAACTTCACCATGTATTTCGTCACCATCAGTTAATACGACATCATTAAGTTTGGCTTTTTCTCCAATATAATGCGAAGGCTGAAGGGTGTTACGGCAATAGATACGCCACATTGCATCTGATAAATTAATGTCTTTAGGTCTATCTATTAAATCCATATTAGATTCCCACAAGGAAAAAATTGTACCAACGTCTTTCCAGTAACCTTCAAAGGTGTAAGCAAGAAGTTTTTCATTATTATCAAGCATGTTTGGTATAATATTTTGACCAAAATCATTGTTAGATGATAAGTCAGCTTCATCATCGATCAAATATTTTCTTAATTTTTTCCATTCAAAAATATAAACACCCATAGAAGCTAAATTGCTTTTTGGTTCAGCTGGCTTTTCTTCGAACTCTATTATCTGCATATCCTCGTTTGTATTCATAATACCAAAACGTGAAGCCTCATCCCAAGGAACTTCACGAACAGCAATAGTTGTTGTAGCTTCTGCTTCGATATGTGCTCTTAACATCTTGCGATAATCCATTTTATAGATATGATCACCCGATAGCACGAGAACATGATCTGGATTATATTGATCAATAAATGGAATGTTTTGATAAATAGCGTTTGCGGTGCCCTTATACCAATCACTTCCTGCCATACTTTGATAAGGGGATAGAATGGACAAACCACCCGTATTTCTGTCTAAATCCCAAGAATAACCATTACCAACATAAGAGTTCAATTCTAAGGGAGAATACTGCGTTAATACACCCACTGTATCTATTCCAGAGTTTGTACAATTACTTAATGAGAAGTCAATAATTCTATATTTGCCTCCATAAGGAACAGCTGGCTTGGCAATATGTTCCGTCAATACACCTAATCTCGATCCTTGACCACCTGCAAGTATCATTGCAATCATTTCTTGTTTCGGCATGCTAACACTCCTTCCAATACTAAACCGTTTGCATTTAACTTATAAGTATTTTCTGTTTTTTCTCTCAAAATTTTATACGTCTTTTATAAACTAAATGACGAGTTTATTACTCGTCACCTAATTCACATTCAAAATACATCGCACTAAGTGGCGGTAATACTAAATCTAGTTTATTTTGATCTTTTAGTTCTACTTTAATTGTTTCCACTTTTACTTTTGAATCTTTTGTTTGTTTTTCTTTTTTTGCTAAATCTGACTTTGAATTAGAAGATTTTTTCTTTTCATCCTTGTCTTTTGTTTTATCTTTTTCTATATTATCCTGAGCAAGAACCTCAATTTCTTTTTCTACAATTGGATGATAAGTTGAATAAACTTCTCTTTCGGGGAAACCAGTAATATAATCGCTTCCTCCGTATTGTCCTTCATCTGAATTGAGGATTAACTTAAAATTAGCAGAAAAGGGTATGTCTAGTTCATAATGATCATGAACTGCAGGTGTCATGTTTAAAACACATAAAATAGCTTTATCACGCTCTTGATTAAATCTTAAGAAAGCAAATACACTATTTTCTGAATCTTTTACTTGAACCCATTCAAATCCACTCCAATCATGATCATTGTCCCATAAGGCTTCTTTCTCCAAATAAAGGTGATTCAAGTTTTTGACATAATCATGAATTTGTCGATGTGAGGGATAATCAAGCATGAACCATTCCAGCTCCTCGTAATATCTCCATTCAGTGAAAGGCGCATACTCATTGCCCATGAAATTTAACTTGGCACCTGGATGTGCCATTTGATATGCATAAACAGCTCTTAGATTAGCAAACTTACGCCAATAATCTCCTGGCATTCTTCCTAAAATTGTACCTTTACCATGAACCACTTCATCATGAGAGAAAGGCAGAATGTATCTTTCTGAAAAAGCATACATTAAAGAAAAAGAGAATGCTTCATGATGAAATTTTCGTACATAATGATCTAATGAATTGTAGAATAAGGTATCATTCATCCAACCCATATTCCATTTATAAGTAAAGCCCATACCACCAAGATCGACCCCGGTGGTAATAAGCGGAAATGGTGTTGATTCCTCTGCCATCATGACAACTCCAGGCATTTTTTCTCGAACAAGAGAATTGATTTCTTGCAACAAAGAAATTGCTTCTAAATTTTCTCTGCCACCATGTATATTTGGTGTATATTCTGTTCGATCATAATCACGGTAGACCATAGAACTAACAGCATCTACTCTTAGTCCATCTAAATGGAATTCTTTAAGCCAGAAATAGGCATTTGAGATTAAAAAAGATCTAACTTCTGGTTTCTCATAGTCAAAAACCAGGGTCCCCCAAGATTGATGTTCGGCCATTAATGGATCAGAATATTCGTACAATGGAGTGCCATCAAATTTTGCCAAACCAAACGCATCTTTTGGGAAATGTGCAGGCACCCAGTCCAAAAAGACTCGAATTCCCTTTTCATGCATATAATTTACAAAATATTTAAAATCAGATGGTGTACCGTAACGACTTGTAACAGCGTAGTATCCAGTTACTTGATACCCCCAAGATGCATCAAGTGGATATTCTGTAATAGGCATCAGCTCAATAGCATTGTAGCCCATTTCTTTGACATAATTTGCTAATTGCGGTGCTATATCACGATAATTATAAACTGAGCCATCTTCATAACGGCGCCAAGAACCCAAATGGACCTCGTAAATGTTTAACGGTTTCAGTTCATACGCATCTACACGGTTATCAAGAAATTCTTGATCAGTCCATTCAAAATCATCAGGATCATAAAGTTTAGATGCCGTATCTGGTCTTGTTTCAGCATGTCTAGCATACGGATCTGCCTTTAAGAGCCATTCCTTGTCTTGTGTTAAAATTGCATACTTGTAAGTATCATACTCTTTTAATTCGGGTATGAATCCTACCCAGATACCCGTTGATCCGTAAATCTCAAGATTATTTATATCGACCTCCCAGTCATTAAAATCACCGACAACACTAACTTTGACGGCATTTGGTGCCCAGACTGCAAAACGATAGCCAGTCTCACCCTCTGAATTTTGATCTGGTCTAGATCCTAAAAAATTGTAACTCATATAGTTTTTACCAGTGTTAAAAAGAAACGCTTGATCCATTTGTGCAATCTCCTTATATAGTTTCTAATTAATTATATCATTGTTGACATTTTACACAAATTAGGAGAAATTAACAATAAAAACAAATAATTAAATTACCAATAATGTCTTATGAGTTTATAATCTCTATTAAATAAGGGCTTATACAAGCAAATAATTATCATAACTCTGCGATTGTCACCCCTGAATCCCCCTCGCCCAATTCTCCTAATTTAAACGACTTTACTCGTCGGTCTTTTTTAAGAGTGTTATGTACGGCTTGTCTTAAAGCACCTGTACCTTTACCATGCACGATTCTGATTCTAGAAACATTTGATAAAACTGCATCATCAATAAACTGGTCTAATTTTACTAAAGCCTCAGAAACAACTAAGCCAAGCAATTTTATTTCTGTTTTCACCGAATTTCTGCGTTCATTGATAATACTTTGTGTTTGACGTTTTTCCTCTATAGATTGCTTGCCAAATTCTTCTTTCTGTGTTTGGCTATCGCTTGAAATATAGCTTAAAGAAGAAATTGGAACATTGACAGTCAGAACTCCACTTTTTAAGACCGCTTGATTTTCTCTGGGTAAGACTTCTAGAATTTGCCCATCTATTTGATAAAGATCTGAATGATAATATTCACCAATCACTAAATCTTCAGCTTCAAGGCTCTTGCTTTTATGTGCCGCTGAGACTTGTTTGCGTAAATTTTCACGATTTTCTTTTGATTTTTCGGATAGTTGTCGTGATGCTTCTCTAGCAGATTTTTGGGCTTCCTGTTTTTCTGAAGAGCTTTGTGCATCTTTTATTTCTGCTCGTAGTGAATCTAAAATTTCTGCCACATCTTTTTGAGTCTGCTCAATAATTTCATTTGCCTCTTGTCTTGCATCACTAATTAATTTATTTTTTGAAATTTCTATTTGTGCCTTTTCTTCTTCTAATTGACCTTTTAGTAGCTCACTCTCTCGCTTAAGACTAGTAATTTCATCGTTCATCACTTGAGCTTGATGATGTGACTTTTCTATTGCTGAAACCAATTCTTCAAAGCGAGTATTTTCATCAGAAAGAAATTGCTCTGCATTTGAAATAATTTCAGAATTCAAACCTAACCTTCTAGAAATTTTGAAGGCATTACTTACACCTGGAACTCCTATCAGTAATTTGTACGTTGGTTGTAAATTGATCTCATCAAACTCGCAGCTAGCATTATTTACATTTTCAGTATTAAGAGCATATCCTTTTAATTCGCGATAATGCGTTGTTGCAACTGTATAACAACCTTTGCGTCTTAAGTAATCAAGAATTGCAATTGCTAAAGCTGCTCCTTCTGAAGGATCCGTACCAGCGCCGAGCTCATCTAATAAAACTAATGAGGATGAATCTGCTATTTCGAGAATTTGAATAACTTGTTTTAAATGTGAAGAAAAAGTGCTAAGATTCTGTTCTATACTTTGTTCATCACCTATATCTGCCAGGATTTGTTTGAAAATTGAAATTTCTGATTTCTCTTTTGCAGGTATATGCAAACCAGACATGGTCATAAGAACCAAAAGCCCACAGGTCTTTAATGTTACAGTTTTTCCGCCAGTATTTGGACCTGTGATTACTAAAGTTTTAAAATCAGTTCCTAATTCAAAATCTATAGGAACTACTTCCTTATCGGGGATTAAAGGATGTCTAGCAGCATCTAGAATGATTCTACCTTCCTTATTTAGCGACGGTTCAATTGCTCTCATTTTAATCGATAATTTTGCCTTAGCTTGAATAAAATCTAACTCTTCTAAAACTTCAGCATTGTATTTTAAATAGGGGATAATTTCCTTAACCCTCATGGTTAGTTCTAGAAGAATTTTATAAATTTCATCCCTTTCGGCAATTTCTAGTTCACGAATATTATTATTCAATTCAACTACAGCTAAAGGTTCAATAAAAACTGTCGCACCAGAACCAGACATGTCATGTACAACACCAGGTATCTCAGATCTATTTTCTGACTTGACCGGAATAACGTAACGGTCATCACGAAGTGTAATGATTGAATCTTGCAAAAACTTGCTCTTTGCACTAATAATCCTGTTTAGTTGGATTTTGATATTATCTTGTGCCCGTTTTATTTTTCGCCTTACATTAAAAAGTTCAGCCGAAGCCTTATCATCAATTTCTTGATTTTCATTAATACACTGCTTTAACCTAGCAAGTAGATGTGGTAAAGCTTCAAGATATTGAATTTTTTCAAAAAAATCATAATGTTGATTATCTTCAAGTTTTTCAGGTATTTTTTTGATATATTCTGAAATATCTAAAAAACGAATTAGATCAACTAATTCTTTGATTTCAGGAATTTGTTCACGATTTGCCTTCCTTAAAATGGGCCTTATATCTTTTAAGTCATCTAGAGGAAATTCTGGGTTAAGTATTAGGTAGTCGACCAAATCTGATGTTTCATTTAAAGCGATTTGTATTTCGTCATAATCAGAAAGTGGCTTCAATTCAGCGCAGAGCCTTTCGCCACCTTCTGACAAGGACATTTTTCTCAATTGATCAACTATTTTATAATATTCTAAAGTTTTTAAACTGTGTTTTTCTATCATTTAAATTCCGTAGCTTAAAATATTTCAAAAATACTAGATTGACAATATTTTTGCTTTCGTCATATTTGTTTCATCTAACTTTTTTGTAATGTTAACACTTTCAAATAAATCAATATCATCTACTTTACCATTTTGTACGATTAGAGAACGATTTATCTCACCTGCGATAATAGACTCTACAGCTTTAATTCCCATCATAGAACTAATGTAGCGATCAAAATAATTTGGAGTGCCACCTCTTTGTAAATATCCTAGGATCGTTGTTCTAGCTTCAATTCCAATTTCTGATTCAATGTATTTTGCAAGCTCGATAGAATCTGTAGCACCTTCTGCTACAATCACAATATAATGGTATTTACCACGATTTCTTGCAGAAAGAATTTTTCCTAATACATCTTTTTCAAGATCTAAAGGATGTTCAGGAATCAAAATTATTTCGGCTCCTGTTGCAACTCCAACATGTAACGCTAAGTAACCAGAACGTCGTCCCATTACCTCAATAACTGAACATCGTTCATGTGAAGATGCCGTATCCCTCAATTTATCAACAGCTACTATAGCTGTATTTAAAGCAGTATCGAATCCTATTGTATAATCTGTACAGCCAACATCATTATCAATTGTAGCTGGAATGTAGATAGTCGGAACACCAGTTTTTGCGAGATCTGTAGCCCCTCTTAGAGTTCCATCACCACCGCATACAACTAGCGCATCTATACCAAAAATCTTTGTCATTTTAGCTGCTTGTTTTTGTCCTTCTTCTGTCGTAAAAGTTTCACTCCTAGCAGTATTTAAAAAAGTACCACCTTGTTGAAGTTTTTCTGAGACTGATCTAGCGTTCAATTCCTCTACTTCACCAGAAATTAGACCTTGAAATCCACGTCTTATTCCCATGACTTTTAAGCCAGAATTAATGCCGGATCTTGTAACAGAGCGAATAACACCATTCATCCCTGGAGCGTCTCCACCACTTGTTAAAACTCCAATTGTTTTTACTTCATCATTTTTTGTCATTTTATATCCCCTTGTATAATTGTTTTCGTAAATCAAGAAACTGCTAATTTTTCTTGATTTTGTTAAAATATTAGAATTTCTTTTCAAACATTTTACTATTATTATGTTAGAATCAAGTTATCTTGGCCATAGCGTTTGGCAAGTATTTCTATTCCTTGTCTATCAATAAAAAAAGATGTGTTATTTAAAATTGATTTAGTGTTTTCTAAGTAGATAAAAACAGGTATTCCACCCGTAAAATAGGTGATAGTTGATTCAAAAATTTTGAACTCTTCTTTTGAAATTTGTTCAGGAAAACGAACAAACAACTTTAATCCAGAAATTTTATCATTCAATGATTCCAGTTCTATTGGTGTTTTGTTTTTTTCTTGAGTCTGTTCTGATTTTTGATTTTGTATCATGTTAGGATTGAAATCATTTGATTGTCTAATTGCTTTATTATTAATCCGCTGAGCTTCTAGAACAAATTCTTGAATTTCTGGTGAATTAAGATTATCATTTTCATCTAATTCAATTATTTTCCTAGCAAGAACATTAGGATTCTCTTCATCCCGCAAGCTTACATTTCCAGCAATCAACAAGATCTTATTTTCAGTCAGCAGGAAACGCGTTTCTTCGAATAAGTTAGAAAACACAACAACCTCAAAAGTACCAGCCAAATCCTCCATTGTCAAAAAAGCCATTTTTTGATTATTCTTAGTAAATAATTCCTGTTTGTGTGTAATTATTCCTGCCACAATTACTGGTTGATTATCAAAAACTTCTAAATTATGTTTTTCTAAAAGAAGGGTTGCTTCATCTATTGTTGACTCGTCTAGATTGTCTTCTATTTCTGAAGTTATTCTTAATTTTGAACTTTCTATTGTAACAAGATCTTTTAAGATTGGTTTGTATGTGTCTAATGGATGACCACTTACAAAAACACCTAATACTTCTTTTTCCATCTGAAGGCGTTTATTTAAAGAATATTCTGTCAAAGATTCTGGATAAACAGGCTCAATAGTTTTTTTATCTGGTTGATCGGTCAAGTCAAATAAACTAAGCTGACCTTCTAGCGACTGTTGTTTAGATTTTTGGATACTATTCATAAAATCTTCATGCACTGCCATCAATTTGACACGTGGTACATCAAAACAATCTAAAGCTGACGATTTGATCAAAGATTCAACAACCTTTCGATTTACCTCCAAATCACTAATACGTCTAATAAAATCACCAAAACTAGTAAATTTTCCATTTTCTTCTCGTTCAGAAATAACTTGCGAAATGGCTTTTGTACCAACATTTTTAATTGCACCTAAAGCAAAATGGATAGTCCCATCTTTAGCAAAAAATCTAGTCTGGCTTTCATTAATACAAGGTGGTAAAACTGGAATATTGGCTTTTCTACATACCTGGATGTAATCAGAGGCTTTGTCTAAATTACCTAGAAAAGAATTAAGCAAAGCAGCCATAAATTCAACTGGATAATAATACCTAAGCCAAGCTGTTTGGTAAGCTAAGACAGCATAACCTGCAGCATGTGATTTGTTAAAAGCATAGCCTGCAAAGGCTTCTACTTCATTAAAAATTTCATCTGCAATATTTTCAGGAACTCCATTTGCAACCGCGCCTTCAACTTTTCTTCCATTTTCATCTTCGCCGCCATAAATAAATAAATCTTTGTATTTACGTAAAATTTCAGGTTTCTTTTTTGACATTGCTCTTCTAACATTGTCAGATTGTCCCATAGAAAAACCAGCAAGATCTCTAACAATTTGCATTACTTGCTCTTGATAAATAATACAGCCATAAGTCATGTCAAGAATTGGCTCTAATAATTCATGGTCATAACTAATTGTTTCTGGATTATGCAGAGATTTAACATATTTTGGAATTTGTTCCATCGGACCAGGTCTAAACAATGATATGCCAGCAATAATATCCTCAAACTGTTTGGGCTTCATTTCTTTAATGAAAGATGTCATGCCGTTTGATTCCAACTGAAATACGCCAGCTGTATCACCTTCACTAAGCATTTTGTAAATGTTTTCATCATCAAATGGAATTTCATCAAAATTAATTTTGACCTTATGGTTTTTTAAAACCATCTCAGCAGTGTCACGCATTACTGTTAAAGTGCGTAAACCCAAAAAATCCATTTTGATAAGACCAATACTCTCAATAATATCTTTATCGTATTGAACTACTATGGCTTCATCATTGAGAGACAGAGGTGCTATTTCGGTAATTGGCACATCTGCTATGACAACTCCTGCTGCATGTGTTGAAGCATGTCTAGGCATACCTTCAAACTGCTTAGCTAAATCAATTATTTCCCTTGTTTGAGGCGAGCTATCGTAGGCATTTTTTAGATCAGTACTAATTTCCAAAGCTTGATCAATTGTGATGTTTAAAATATTGGGTATCATTTTGATGATTTTTGAGGTTTCAGCAAAAGGTACATCAAGTACACGGGCAACATCCCGAATTGACTGTCTAGCAGCCAAAGTTCCAAAAGTAATGATTTGGCAAACATGATCTGAACCATATTTTTCTGTGACATAATCAATGAGTTCGCCACGTCTTTCATAACAGAAATCCAAATCAAAATCTGGCATACTGACACGATCTGGATTCAAAAAACGCTCAAACAATAAGTTGAATTGTAAGGGATCAATGTTTGTGATTTTTAAAGCATAAGCAACCAATGAACCACCACCCGAACCTCTGCCCGGACCAACCATAATATTTTGTTCATGAGCAAAGCGTACAAAGTCCCAAACAATCAAAAAATAATCATTATAACCCATGGAATCAATAACGTTTAATTCGTGTTCTAATCGCTCAAAATACTCCTCATCCGACTTATCACTTTTTTTATTTTCAAGTCGTTCTTTTAAACCAGCAACAGCAATTTTCTTAATAAACTCAGCGCTAGTTGATTCATCTTCTGGCACAAATTTTGGTAGATGAATTTCATCAAAGGGAATTTCTAAATTACATAATTCAGTTATTTTTTGGGTGTTTTCTATAGCTTCAGGAACGTCAGCAAAATAATCTGCCATTTCCTCAGGAGATTTGATATAAAACTCATCGGTCTCCATTTGCATTCGGTCTTCATCTTTTAATTTTTTACCGGTTTGCATACATACTAGTACTTCATGTGCAATTGCAGATTCTTTTTTCAAATAATGACAGTCATTCGTAGCAACTAAAGGAATCTTCGTCTCGTGACTAATTTCTATTAAAGCTTGATTTAACTTTAATTGTTCTTCGAGATGATTTGCTTGAATTTCTAAATAATAATTTTCTTCACCAAAGAGTTGATAATATTTTAATGCAAGTTTTTTTGTTTCTTCAAATCCTTGGTTCAAAAAAGTACGAGCAATTTCGCCACTAAGGCATCCACTTAAGCAGATGAGTCCTTCATGATATTTTTCTAATAACTCGAAATCAATTCTAGGTCTATAATAAAAACCCTCTGTGTAGCCAAAAGATACTAATTTAATTAAATTTTTATATCCTTGTAAGTTTTTTGCAAGTAAAACCAGATGATAAGGTTTATTGTCAATGCCACTTACTTTGTCGAAACGACTTCTTGGGGCAACATAAACCTCACATCCGATAATTGGCTTTAGACCAGCATCTTTCATGGCTCGATAGAAATCGATTACACCATACATTACGCCATGATCTGTTATCGCACATGCGTCCATACCTAGTTCTTTTAGACGAGGTATCAAATCCTTTATTCGATTAGCCCCGTCTAAAAGACTATATTCGGTATGTAAATGTAAATGCGTAAATTGCATGTAACTCTGTTACTCTCCTAAGAGTTCTTCTATGTAATTAACTACAAAATCTTTATTTTTCTCTAAGTTTTCAGCCGCAACTTGCTCATCCTCATCATAAAAACCAAGATAAATTTTTAACTTTGGTTCTGTACCAGATGGACGAACTGCAAACCAATCTAGATCTCCTAATTCATAAAGTAGTACGTTGCTTTGTGGCAAATTGCTCTTCTCTGTCGTTCCGGTAACAAGATCTGTAACTTCATTATCTTGGAAGTCTTTTAATTGAGTTATTGGTAAATCTCCAATACCTTCTAATTTATTTTCACGAAGAGCGGACATAGCATTTGAAATTTGCTCGGCACCTTTGATCCCTGTTCTCTCAAGTGAAACAGTTACTTCGGATGCATATCCATATTTTTCAAAAATTTCAATCAACTTATCGTAAAGAGTTTTATTTTCCTCTGCAGCAACTGCAGCCATTTCTGCAATAATCATCACTGCTACAACTGCATCTTTATCTCTAACATCAGTACCAACTAAATAGCCAATACTTTCTTCAAAACCAAATTGGAAATGCTCATCACCATTTTCATCTCTTTCCAAAATTTGTTCTGCAATATTTTTGAAACCTGTCAATACTTCAGTCAAATCAGTATTATAATGAGCTGCAATTTTTCTGGTTAACTTACTAGAAACAATTGTGGTTACACAGAAAGAATTATCTGGCAAAATTCCTTTTTTAGTTTTTTGGCCAAGTATATATTCCATAATTAATAGGCCTATCTGATTACCTGTTAAGACAACAAAATCATCATCACTCGTTCTAACTGCAACACCTGTACGATCAGCATCTGGATCTGTAGCGATCAGAAGATCTGCTTCTTTTTCCTCAGCCAGTTCAATACCAAGCTTCATAGCATCTCTTTCTTCAGGATTTGGATAAGGTGCTGTTGGGAAATCACCATTTGGTTCAGATTGTTCCTCGACTATAAATATATTTTCAAAACCTAGAGTGTCTAAAATTCGTTTTACTGGTCTTAATCCTGTACCATAAAGCGGTGTATATGCTATTGCTAAATCTTTTTGTTTCTTAACAACTTCTGGATTAATAGCTAGATCTAGCAACATCTCATTATAGACTTTGTCAAACTCATCGCCCATTTCTTGCCATAATTCAGATTTCTGGGCTTCTTCAAAAGATTGAGCTGAATTCAAAATATTTGCGAAATCATCGCGCTCATTCATTTTGTTAAGAACTATTTCTGCTGGCTCTGCACCAAATTGTCCACCATCTTCGCCATAAGCTTTAAAGCCATTGTACATTTTAGGATTGTGGCTAGCAGTAATCATTACTCCACCACCACAATTGTAATGACGAATAGCAAAAGATAGCATTGGCGTAGGTCTTAGCACCTCAGAAAAGACAACACGTATGCCATAAGTAACAAAAATTCTACCTACCAACTCAGCAAACTCACGAGAGAAATGTCTTGAATCATATGATATTGCTAGACCTCTTTGACAAAATTCTTCACCTTTGTCTAAATAATATCTAGCAAAACCGTCGGCTGCTCTGGCAACAGTATAGTAGTTCATACGGTTTGTACCCGCACCTAATATTCCTCTAAGACCTGCGGTACCAAAACTCAAGTTTTTATAAAAACGATCTTCTATTTCATCAGTATCGTCCTTAATGGATAGCAATTCCGCTTTCGTTTCTTGATCCATATCAGGATCATTTAACCAAACTTCATAAATTTTTTTTGCTAAGCTCATGATAAGTCCTCCTTAAGTCAAGCTAATATGAGTATTGTAACATTTACTATTGTATCATTTATTTAGTTTTTCAGTTTATAAATTATTTTCTAATTATGTTGTTTGTTGATAAATGAAATTTAACGTCTTGATTGTAAAACCCCTCGAATCAATAACAAATAATCTCTTAAATCTGCTGCCTCTTCAAAAGCCAAATTAGCAGCAGCTTCTCGCATCAATTTTTCTTTTTCTGCTTGCATGTTTTTTAATTCAAAGTTAGATAATTCTTTGAGACCTGATTCGTCTAAATAATCTGTCTCTTCTTCAGCTAGTTCTAGTTTTTCTTTTTCATCTAGTTCATATGCTGTATCGACAACTTCATGAACAGCTTTCTTAATTGTTTTTGGAACTATCTTATGTTTATTATTAAATTCTTCTTGTATTTCTCGTCGACGATTAGTTTCGGTAATTGCTTTATACATAGATTCTGTTACTTCATCAGCATATAATATAACTCTACCATTCTCATTTCTTGCGGCTCTGCCAATCATCTGAATTAAGGAGGTTGTTGATCTCAAAAAACCTTCTCGATCTGCATCTAAAATAGCAATTAGAGACACTTCTGGTAAATCTAGACCCTCACGTAATAGATTTATTCCAACCAAAACATCAAACTTTCCTTCTCTTAATTCTTTCAAAATTTGCAAACGTTCAACTGTCTTGATATCAGAGTGCAAATACTTAACTTTATACCCTTCAATCATTAGATAATCGGTTAATTCCTCCGACATTCTTTTAGTTAAGGTAAGAATTAAAGTTCTTTCTCCTTTTTCAAGATTATTATTTATTTCGTGAGTTAGATCAGCCATTTGATCTTCAACTGGTCTAATTGAAATAGTTGGATCCAATAAACCAGTTGGACGATTAATTTGCTCAATATATTGACTAGAGTTTTCTTCTTCGTATTTTGCTGGCGTCGCAGAAACAAAAACTGTTTGACCCATTCTTTGCTCAAACTCGGTAAAATTTAAAGGACGATTATCTAGGGCAGATGGTAATCTAAAACCATAATCAACTAGTGACTGTTTTCTAGCTCGATCCCCATTGTACATTGCACCAATTTGAGGAACAGTGACATGCGATTCATCAATCATCAATAAATAATCGTCAGGGAAAAAATCAATAAGTGTATATGGAGGTACCCCTTCTTTTCTACCATCAAAATGTCTAGAATAATTTTCGATTCCTTTGCAGACTCCGGTTTCAAGCAACAATTCCATATCATAACGTGTTCTTTGCTCTAAACGATATGCTTCAACTATTTTACCTTCTTTATTTAAAGATTCTAGACGTTCTTCTAGCTCTGCTTGTATATCTCGAACGGCCCTTTTTGTGTTTTCATTACTAGTTGCATAGTGACTCGCAGGATAAATCTGGGTATAATTTCTACCTTGGATACTTCTATTTGTAATTGCCTCAATCTCTGTAATTCTATCTATTTCATCACCAAAGAATTCGATCCGAGTTATTATGTTTTCTGATGCTGCAGGAAAAACATCAATAATGTCGCCCCGCACACGGAAGGTTCCTCTTTTTAATTCAAAATCATTACGTAAGTATTGGATATTAATCAATTCTTCAATTACCTGTTCTCTTGATTTTTGCATACCCTGTCTTAAATTAACCATCATGCTTTGATAGGATTCTGGTGAGCCTAAACCGTAAATACAAGAAACAGAAGCAACAACAATCACATCTCTACGCTCCAAGAGTGAAGATGTTGCAGAATGTCGCAAGCGATCAATTTCTTCATTAATCGAAGAATCTTTTTCGATATAAGTATCACTAGCAGCAATATAGGCTTCTGGTTGATAATAGTCATAATAGGATACAAAATATTCAACTGCATTATTTGGAAAAAAAGCAGAAAATTCTGCAGCTAACTGCCCTGCCAAAGTCTTGTTATGAGCTATGACCAAAGTTGGTTTTTGGGTTTTCTCAATAACATTTGCCATGGTAAATGTTTTACCCGAACCAGTAACTCCAACTAAAGTTTGACCCTGGTCACCTCGCTTAATTCCATCTACAATTTTCTTGATGGCTGCAGGTTGGTCACCACGCGGTTTATAATCTGAGACAATTTTAAATGGAGTATTTGTCATGCCCATTCATCCATTTGAAACGGTTTTGATTTTTCTCTAATTAAATCTAAATCTTCCATTTTTTCTCTAACCATGACAAAGTCTTGCCACATATCAATCCTCTTTTTTGGATTACGTAGTAAATAAGCTGGATGAAAAGTAGGCATTATATGATAATCACCTTTTTTAATCCATTGTCCTCTTACTTGTGAGATTGGCGAGTTAGTATTAGTAAAATATTTATAAGCAGTTGCTCCAATTAACACAATAATTTTTGGTTTGACTAGACTAAATTGAGCAGCCAATAACTTTTTACATGCATTTGCTTCGTCTGGAGTCGGAGCACGATTTCCTGGTGGTCTGCATTTTACAATATTACAAATATGATAATCATTTTCTGTAAATTCTTGAGCTGTAAGTAAACTATCAAGTAATTTACCAGAGCGTCCAACAAATGGTTTTCCTAATCGGTCCTCCTCAGCTCCAGGGCCTTCACCTATCAACATTAAGTTAGCTTCAAGATTACCCCTAAAAACTACAACTTGATTTCTAGTTTGAAATAATTCGCACTCTTTGCAAGATTGACATGCTTGTAAAAATCCTTGCCAGGCTTTAGGTAGTTCATAAAAATCTTGATATTTGTTTTCCATTACTGCTCCATCTAATTTAGTGAATTTTTTATATTTGCTAAACAGCTGTTAGAAATAATACAAAAAATTAAGAATCTGCAATCATTATCTCTTGTTTTGCTCTTTGATATCAATACGAATTGCTTCGATTGCCGTACGAATTGCTAAATCTGTATCATGCTGGTGTGGATCTGAAAGTCCTTTTTTGGCTCGCTCTTGATTCCAAATTACATTCAAGACTGTAGCTGCTCTAGCGCCTAGAATTTGACTAACTATAAACAAGGTTGAGCTTTCCATTTCCGATCCCAAAACATTTGCTTTTAACCAGGCATCCCATTTATTTTGCAATTCATACCCAATTGGCATTTCGTGAGGACTATGTTGCCCATAAAATGAATCTTTGCATTGAACAATGCCAGTATGAAATTTAGAATTCATGTTTTTTGCTGCAGTAACTAGTGCAGAAGTCAATTCGAAGTTTGCAACAGCCGGAAATTCCATAGGAACATATTCATTTGGCGTTCCATCCATACGCACTGCACCAGTAGCAATAATTAAATCTCCGCCTTGGACTTCTAAATTCATACCACCGCAAGTTCCTACACGTATAAAATTAGTAACACCTGTTTTATAAAGCTCTTCAACAGCAATTGCTGTTGAGGCACCACCAATACCTGTTGACATAACCAAAATACCCTCATTCTCTAACTGCCCTATCCAACTAGTATATTCACGCTTTTGAGATAGAAATTTTGGCTCTTCTAAATATGCAGCAATTTTTTCAACCCTTCCAGGATCACCTGGCAAAATAGCATATTTAGCTTGATGACTGGCATCCAAATTTATGTGATATTGTTTAGTCATTATTTATCTCCTCACTTTTTAGCTTCGAACTTTATACAGTTGATAAAGGAATAAATTATAAGGAAAATGTCTCTGGTAATAATTCACCAATTGTATACCTTTTGTAATCTTTTTTGTTTTTAGCACAAATCACAATAAAATCCGGTTCACAAAACTCAGCTAAAACTTGTCGACAGATGCCACATGGAAATGCGTAGTCCGCTTCTCCTTGTGAACCAATGCCATTTACTGCAATAGCTTTAAATTGTTTTTCTCCCTCCGATATTGCTTTGAATATGGCAGTTCTTTCTGCACAATTAGTTGCACCATAAGTAGCATTTTCTATATTGCAACCAGTGAATAGCGTGCCATCTATAGTAAGAAGCGCCGCCCCCACACTATAATTTGAATAAGGGGAGTAACTGTTGTGAGTTGCTTCTATAGCTGCATCTATCAAATTTTCTATTTCACTTCTTTCCATTTCAAAGCTCCCTTTCACACTCTTCATTGTATTATTACACAATTGAAATGAGATGTGTAATAACTTGTAAGTTTAATCAAATCAAGATATAGGTTCTATTAACTAAAAAGTAGCAAAACTATTTTTTACTAAAAGTGATATTGATTCTCTCTAAATTTGCACTTTTCTAAATGGTATCTATAACATTTTTTTTAGCTATGAATACAGATTCTTCTTTTATCATTCTCTGTTCTACTTAAAAATCCAAATCTGGCTCGTCTTTATCTAAATTGTTTTTGGTTTGGATTATTTCTAAATAATTTTTAAGTTCTTTAAGTTCATATTTAGCTAATAGTGTAACTAATTCGTTAGGTGTATTGTTCATATGATAATCATCAAAACAAGCATAGTATTGCTCTCTATTCTCATATTTAATATTGATGGGTAGTAAGCCTGTTTTTATAAGTTCTAAATTTAAAATTAATCTCCCTGTTCGACCGTTCCCATCGATGAATGGATGGATGGCTTCAAATTCTAAATGAAAAAGTGCAACTGCTTCTAATATGTGTTTTTCTTTTTTCCATACTTGGTAATTATCAATAAGATGTTGCATTTTGCTTTCTATTTCTTCTGGTCTTGCTGTCTGGTGGACAGCGCCTAGGATTTGCACTGGTATCTGGCGGTAACGACCCTTGTTTTTAGGATCATTCATTAAAACTAAAGAATGGATCTGCTTAATATCTCGTTCTGAGATATTAGTCTGATCTGAAGCTAAATCATATACAAAATTAAAAGCATCTCTATAACCAATTGCTTCCAGATGTTCTTTAACAGGTTTTTTGGCAATAGTAATACCTTCCTGTAATATCAGGTAAGTTTCGTTTAGGGTGAGTGTGCTACCTTCTATTGCGTTAGAATCATAGGTTGATTCTACAATAAATTCATTTCTCAACCTTTTCATTTCTGTCTGGTTTAGAGGTCTGCTCTTTTTTAGTTCTGATTGCAATCTATTTATCTCTTTTAATTGCTTCATTGCAACAACTCCAACTTAAAAAACATTTTGATTTATTTTTATTTTAAAGAATTAAATTAATAGTACCAAAAACGGTGGTCTTTGACACTTTAGTTTTGAGAAGCGTTTTAGAACTAAAATGTCACATTTTTAAGATTTAATTTCAGAATAAAAATAATCATAAAAATGTTTATTAGCTTCGTATCCATCTTCAATATCCGTTCTCATACGCTCCACTAGTTTTTCATAAATATAATAATTACTTTTCATTTTCATTATTCTTTCATTCCATCCTTCACTTTGATCAATTTATAAATCGCTATTCTTTTTTTGTTGCCGTGCAAATCTGCACAAGTATTAAGTAACATATAACTTGCTTCTACATCTGGTTTTTCTAATTGCTCTATTAGTCCGCTCTTACTACTATCTTCATAAAAACGAAAAAAATCATCTTTTTGCCAGGTCAAATAATCATCATCTGAAACAGTGT
>JAAYRJ010000085.1 GCA_012518845.1 Clostridiaceae bacterium | reverse complement strand
TTACGAATTAAATTTGTCGTTCCATCTATCGGATCAAGAATAAAACAAGGTTTTGTCTGATCGTAATTGTCTTTAGCGCCTTCTTCTCCAAAAAACTGAAAATCGGGAAAGATGCTTAAAATCTTAGTTTCAATCTCGTCCTCAATTGCAAGATCAATTTCTGTTACATAATCACCAAAGCCTTTGCTTTCAATTTTAAGATCAGCTTGTTCTGATTTTTCTGCTCTTGCTACAGCTTGTTTTTCAAAAATTATTTGAGCTGCATCAATCACAATATCTCTAATTTTACTAATTTCATTTTCGCTTAATGTATACAAGTTTCTCTCCTTTTAACTTCTAGTTTATAAATAATAGGCTTTTCCATCACGTAAAAGCCACATACATTTTTCTTTAACTGTATTTGGCAAATCCAAGATTCTTTCAATTGCTAATGCATAATAGTTTAACTGTGTTTCGTAACGTTCTTGTAAAATAGGCAATTTATCTTTTTCTAAAATAAAATCAGATTTGTAATCAACGAGAACTGCCTCTCCATCCTCCATAAACCAAAGATCTATCATTCCCTGGAGTAAAGTCTGATCACCATCAAATTTATCTGTAGTTGTTTCTAATAAATCTTCATTGGGTTTGGATTTAATACCCTCATTTCCTAACGGTGGAATTGACAATGTAAAGGGAGTTTCACGATAAACTAAACCATGTTCTTGCTCCGCGACTACAATACGTTGTGCTAAATCTGAATCTAAGAATTTTTCGATAAATTGATAGGAATATTCTGCTAATTCTTTTTCGTGTGAACGAATTTTCTTTTCGCCAATCAAGCGATCAATTTGTCTATCATAAATTTTAGACCACTCTGCTTTAGGTTTTGTTAAATAGTCTTGCAAGTCTATAAAATGCATTAGAGCATGAATAAATGTACCAAATTCTACCCCAGATTTAGAGATTTGCGTTTCCTCTTGTTCAAGCTGTGGTTTTCTTAAAACAAATCCCATATCTGCCATCCCTTTTGGCAATATATTCTTTTCAAAATTTTCTGTATCTAAGGCTTGAGTTTGTGCTCTTTTGAGTTCTGTTACTGTTATTTTAGCTGGAGACTCTGCAAAAGGATCCTCAATCTCTGCTAACAGATTTGTCAGTCGATTAATCTCCTGTTTGCCTACTTCTTCTGGAAACAAAATAGCTGTTAGATCTTGTTCAGCTTTTTCTTGTTTCGATAAATTTTTAGCAACAATGGTTCTTTCTTGTTCACTTGATACATCTATACTTTTTACTGCTTGTTGTTGCCAGGTTTTTTGCTGATTTTCTAATTTACTTATTGTTTCAGCCGCTGTAATAAAATTAACATTGTAATTTTCAAGTTCAATTTGTAGTTCAGAATCTGGTACGCTATTTAAAACAAAATAATCTAAGATATTTTGAGTGTTGTTTTCTTTTTTATCTTGGTTTGTTAAAAAACTCATAATAATTTCTGCATAGCTGTCTAAGGAATACAAGTCATCTTGATCTATTTTTTGATTTAATTTTGGAATCAAATTTGCCAAGATTTCATTCCTTTTGCCCGAGCTTAAATTCGCTAAAATTGTTAAGTCTTCTTCTGCCCGAGTCATTGCAACATAAAGGAGACGATATTCTTCTGCCCATAGCTTCTTGGTTTTGGTTTTGTTAAATTCTAGCATACTTAAATTTGAATAAATAATTTGTTCATGTGTGTCTGTAGTATAAGTTGCAAAACCAAATTCTGGATCAAATTGAAAAATTGAATCTGATCTATTTCTGAGTAATTTTTGATTACTACCTGCTAAAATAAT
Source organism: Clostridiaceae bacterium (assembly GCA_012518845.1). GTDB lineage: Bacteria > Bacillota > Clostridia > Saccharofermentanales > DTU023 > UBA5436. The sequence goes on along the minus strand of JAAYRJ010000085.1, from coordinate 7,029 downwards.
ATGCTTATACTGCAAACCTTTGGAAGCATGAATTGTCATCACCGAAACACTGTTATCGACAACAGGAGCTTCGTCAAAGTCTTGGACTTGTAATTTTCTTTCCTTAATTTTTTGTAGATAATTGGTGAAGTTATGTAAACCGCTCCCTTGATCTTGTTCAAACTGATTAGCCCATTCTTGGAACTTTTCAATATCTGCCAATCTTTGCTTAGCAAACGGTAAGTTTGCTACTTGACTGGGATAATCGGCTATTTGAAAAATTTCATCTAATAGCTCAGATAAGGAAAGCCAATTTGCTTTCTCCCTGAGTTCAGAAATTAGATTCAAAAACTGATTTATTTTGTCATAAAGTTGACCTATTTTAGCTTTTGAATCAGCTTCTAAAATACAACTTGCTTCATCAATAAAGTCAGCTTTTTCCATACTGCCGATAGTCTCAATAATTTGATGAAAAAATTTACTGTTTGGATCAAATAGTCTACAGATCAATAATTCATCTTCATCAAAAGCTAAACCAAAAATATTAGAACGCATTACTGCAACAAGTGGAATATCTTGCTTTGCATTGTCTAATAAATGAATTAACTGGATCAAAAATCTTAGTTCTAAACTATCTAAATAATTTTTTTCAGCTGTAGAGTTCACCGGAATATTAAAAGACGTTAGCACTTGTGAATAAATATTACAAATATTATGAGTTCTAGCTAAAATTGCAAAATCATCATAGTTCTTACCTTGCAAAATATTTTTTCTAATAAGATAAACTGCATTAAGGGCTTCATAAGCTAGCTTGAGATCATTATTTGAATTTATTTCTATTTGTTCTAAATTGATCAGAAAATTAAGACGTTCTTCTGGTGACGCAGTTTCTTCATCTTGCTCTTCCAAAACCTGTTGATTTGTCTTTTGATTATTTTCTGGTATAAAAACAGATTTAAAAGTGATACGTTTTTTGCCAACTTCAGATTCAAAAAGATTTTCATTACCAGGAATTAATTTTTGTGAATCATCATATTCTATTTCTGCGACTTCTTCTTTCATAAAAGAAGTAAAAAGCTGATTAATGCCTTCTAGTATTGTTTCTGAACTTCTAAAGTTTTTATTTAGGAGAATATAGTGACCACCAGACAAAGGTTCTTTTAAGGAAGAATTTGTTTCCGTCACTGACTCTTGCTGACTATTTTTTTCTGCTGCTTGATATTCTGAATATTGATCTAACTTTGTTTTGAAAAGATTGGGATCAGCATGACGAAATCTATAGATACTTTGTTTTAAATCGCCGACCATAAAAACTTTGTCAGATTTGATGCGGCTAACTATCAGCTCCTGAATTGGGTTAGTATCTTGATATTCATCAATATATATTTCTTGGAATTGAGCATGAACAGATTCTGCAATTTCCTTTTGATCTAATAATTGTAAGGTAAAGTGCTCATAATCATTAAAATCTATTAAATTGTAACGCCGTTTAATTTGCTGAAAGCGTTGATCACACAAAATAATAATTTCGATGAAGCGTGCTAGCGGTTTATTCATTATTTGTAAGCTTTTTTCATAGAACTTTAAATTTTGTGAAAAATAAGGTTGACTATCTATCAAATTATTACGCTCGGCAACACTAGAATTAACATTAAAATTTTTGTTCAAAACAGCTATTATTGGTAATACATTGGGTTCATAAGTCTCGTAAAACTCTCGTTTTTCGATAGCCGCCTTTGTATTTGCACTGGTTTTACGAAGCGCAATCGGCTCACCTAGTTTAGCGGCTGCTTGTGAAATAGACTGCCATTTTTTTTCGTTATTCTGATCTGTTTTAAGTATTTGAGCTATTGAACTGATAACATTTTCTTCAGTTTCCAATTTTTCTTGTAAAGTCTTTGCTTCTTTTGATTTTATTTTTCCTTGACTAGCATTTCTATAATAATTTGTATTTTTAACTTGCATTATTGTGAGTAAGGCAGTTTCGATTTTTTCCTCTAACAAAGTCAAAGTTTCTTTGACAAAATCTGATTCAGATAAATTTTCACTATTTCTTTGATATTTTTCAAAAGCAGTAATCAAAGCATTTTCATAGTAGGGTAAACTCTTGGCTTGACTCAGCATTTGACTAATATGTGTACGCATTTGCTGATCAGTATAGCTTTCTGTAAAGGCAAAAGTTAAATTTTCAAAATCGTTAAGCCATGCTTCCTGTGTGACCGGCTCTTGCATAATATTAAACAACGACATTTCTTGACTTAGGCCAGGCAATTCTTGTGAGACTACTTTATCTTTTTCATAATTTTCCTGGTCTTCCAAATCAGCTAGTTTTTGATAAAGATAATTTAAGACATCATCAATCGCTCTCTCTAAATAAATGGTTCTTTGGGTGTCAGAAATATTATTTACTTGAGCATCAAGAATAAGTTCCCCTTGATCATCAACTAAATAGGCATTATATTCTTTGATCATACTTAAACAAAAAGCATGGATCGTTGAAATCTTTGCTAGTGGCAAACGTTTTTTAAGATTTCTTAACTGTTCTAAAAATTTTGGATCAGATGTATTTGCCATTTCTTCTGCTAGCTTTTCTTCAAGCTTTTGACGCATTTGTGTCGCTGCTTTCTTAGTAAAAGTCATAACAAGCAAATTTTCTGGCTCAACCTTTTTATCAATTAAACGTTTATAGATTCTATTAATTAAGACTGCTGTTTTGCCGGAACCTGCTGCTGCAGAAACAAGTAAAGGTTTAGCTTGATCATAGTCGATTGCTTGTTGCTGTTTTGTTGTAAAATTAATCATCAGTTCAAGCTTCCTCCGTCTCGTTTGTATAGTGGCTCTTCTCCTCAAAAGCTTGGACAGCATTACTAATTTGATCTAAGATTTCTTGATCTTTACCAAGAGAATCATAAATTGTTTCTCTTTGGCCTATCAAGCGTTGATCAAAACCACAGATTTCTTTAAATTGACAATATCTACAAGGCAAGTCATCTCTTTTTAAAGCTTTTGGATTTGGTGAAATATTACCTGAAATAATATTTTTTACACTTTGTTGTGCTTTGAGATAAGAAAAATCACCAATTTCCTCCAACTCTCCAGTGTCTCCCTTAATTTCTTTGTGTAATTTTTGTTTGATTAAACGCTCATTGCGAGCTGTCTCGGGTGGATAAATTGTATTCTTGTTATTTGTGTCAACTGGATTTTGAAAAGAAAAATAGCCAATTGAGTCGACATTGTTTTTTGGATGATTATGCTGCCATACTCTTTGGTACAGACCTAATTGTAAATCTAATCCATAGAAAATCTTTTCTAAATCAATTGCTTTTCTACCAGTTTTATAATCAAAAATACGATATTCCTTTAAATCGTTTTGATCAATTCGATCAATAATTCCATTTAGCTCTAAAGAAATTCTATAGCCTAACAAATCATCCTCATTGATTAAGTAGAGTGACTTATAATGCTTATCTTTGGCTAGATTATTTTTTTCATCATTGAAATGTGGAGGAAATTGCCATTCAAAATGAGTAGGCAGAAAATCTGCTTGCAAATTATTATAACTATCAAAAATTAAAGCAGAACGTATTATTCTTTTTAGACGAGTACCATCCTTGACTCTAATGATAGGATCGACATAAGTATTTAAATCAGACGAATCAACTGCAGCCAAATATAATTGATCATAAAAGTTTTTAGATTCTATTTTCTCTAACCAATCTTCAACTACTTTGTCTTTTGATTTTTGATCTTCTGCATTTGCAACTGCTTGTGCAAACTCCTTTAAAGCAATTTCCATCATCGCATGGACCATCATGCCACGATCCCTATAGTCAATATCCCAAATTGGTCTTTCTTGTAAATTTAAAATATTTTGCGAAAAATATTGATATGGACAAGCCTGATAATTTTCTAAACGACTAGCTGATAAAAACGTACGTTTACTTAATAATTTTAAATAATGGGTTTGATTTAAGGATATTATTTCATTTTTCTGGTTATGCCAATGGATTAAAGAGTTGAAAGAATCAGCGATTACCAGCTTTTTTGCAGTTGTCTTGACGTCTTTTTGTAATTTCTGAATTGCTTGGTACCAAAATGTTGCAGATTCTGGTAAATTAAATTTTTGTTCTAGCTCTTTTTCGTTTTTACTTTTAATAATAATTTTTTCTTCATCCGATTTTTTGGAAAAAGTTTGTTGTCCAGCATTTAAAAAACGTCTCGTCCGATTTTCTGTTAACCAACGCTGATCCGGATAAGTTAAATCACCTGGAATCATTTGTAATAACTCTGTGTTTTTGATGAAAATATTTCTTTGTTGGTTTAATTGATTGTCCTGTTTTTCTGACAATTCATTGTCTAATAGTTGATCGACAAAAATATATAAGCTTGCCCATTGTTCTGAATCTGGGTTTGAAGTTGAAAGATATATATGATCTTTTGTTCTAGAAAACAAACCGGCAGAACTAACTAAACCGGAGATTAGTTGATTTTTTTTGTAGTCTGGCAGTGTTTTGTCACTAACAGCTTCAATCCATTCTATTTCTTTTGAGCTAAAAAAACTATTTTCGGCATCAACTGGGGGAAAAGTATCAGCAGACATACCAACAATAAAAAGCACTTTGCAGTCGTAGTAGATTAATTCCTGGGGAGATCCAATTCTGATCCGATCAAGACCAACTGGTATAGTATTTGGAATCTGCAAAACCAAGGATCCTAAAATAATTTCAGTAAATCTAGCTTGACTAATGTTTTCTACATTAAAAAGGGCATGACTTTCTTCTAATAATTGTACAGTCACATCAAAAGCTGCAGCCAAGGATAGAGCAATGTCCTCTTCTTCTAGTTTTCTTAATTCATCGATTTTATTTTGCAAGTGTAAAAAGAATCGATCGTCTGCTAACCAGGCTAACAATATCCCGGCTTTCGCCGATGCCTTTTTATTAGCTCGCATTTTGCTAGTGACTTCAAAAACTGGTCTAAGATGTATTTCAATAAAATCAACAAAAAACTCTTGCTGTTTTTGATCTTTGATTCGTTCAAGATATTTTTGATTTTCCAGTTGATCTGGATATTTAAAACCAAACTCCAAACAAATATTTTCAAATGTATCAATTTCATCAACTGTTGCTGTCGTTAAACCAGAACGCAAAAATGATAATAAATCTTCAAAAAGATAGTTTGCATTACTAATGCGTAAAAATCCCTCAAGGTAGCGATACAGAGGTAGCTGTTTAATCGGCAAACGGTCTGTTAAATAAGCATTAAGACCAAATTCTCGGAAAATAGATTTAATCAAACTTTGATTTGTTGCTTCTTCTGTAATTGCAATTCCAATATCTTTTTGACGATAATTTTCTTCGTTAACTAGGCGTTTAATTTCACCTGCAATAAATGACCACTCTTGTCTTTTATCTTCATTAGTTAGTAAACGGATTTTAGCTGTGCTCTTAAGCTCATAATTCTGATCTGCCCTTAACTGATCAGCTAAAGCAAAATCAAGTTTCCCTGATAAAATAGCTTCTTGTAGTAATCTTTGTTCGATGGGCGTTGATTCTTCTAAAATCTGAACTTGAATGTTTGGAATAATAGAAATGATCTGCTTAAAAGCTTGATAACCGGGCTCAAAAATTTCTTGTCTGATTTTATTTTGGAGATTAGGGTCTGCTAAAACTGTAATCGTCAGTTTTTTACAAAGTTTTGCCAGACTCTTAATAATTTTTAACTCTTGCTGATTAAAGGTTCTAATGTCAGCAAAACCTGTTATCCAGATCTGAGTATTTTGGAGAAATTCTATATCTTGGTTTTCTTCGTCATTTAATAGATCTATGAGCCTATTTAAATTATCATCTTGATCAATGATTTGTAAATCATTTAATTCTTGATGATAAAGTTTAAATAGTTCAGAAAAATCTGAGATTTTATCCTTGGTTAAAGATGGAGGTGCTTTTTCGGCTAAGTCTTGTACAACAGTTTCGGTCAAATCAAATCTCTTAAAGTCACGCAGAACCTTTTCTAATTCATCACTATAACCTGTCTTGCCGGCAAAACGCTGAAATCTTTTAAATTGTTCTGGCCTTTGACAAATAATTTTTTGAATTAATAAGCTCTTGCCTATCTTAGAAATAGAATCCGTTGCTAAACCGCCAGCTCTTGAAAAGATTCGGTAAGCAAAACGTTCAAATGATAAAACTTCGGCTAGCATTAAGCCATTTACATCAAATTTTGATAAATAGCGTCTTTCAACATCTGCTTTCAAAGCATCAGGTACAAGAATAAAGGCTGGCTCGGTTAATTTTACTTGTTGATCCTTTGTATGACTTGCAAGCTCTTGTAAACAGTAATCTTGCAACTCGATTGGATCTGTGCCTGCAACAAGTATATTTTTGGCCATGCATCCTCCATTTTTTATTCGTCAAGGATAATTTCTTCATTTCGAATTGGTTCTTCAAAATCTATTTCACTAGCTGCCCAAGTAGCAACCTCACTCAAGGCAGGATGAACCGTCATAGCATAGTTTAAAGCAACAGGTTTGGTTGGATCAATATATCTCTCTGGATAAGCTTTTCTTTCGTAAAGTGTTTCTTCTGAAGCTATATCTGGTTCTATTATTTCATACGTATATTTGCCAGAATTCATTAAATTAGCATAAATCTGAATTAGCACTGATGCTTGTGGACCTACAATTTGAACATCAACGATACGCTCTGTTTTCCGATCAGCCTTTACTTTTACAAAATGTTTCTGTTCACCAAAAGTATAACCCATTGCAAAAGGCTTGCTGGTGTAACCATAATAATACTTTGCTTCTACTAAATCTAAGTCGGCTTGTTCGATCGCCCTTCTTCCTAATCCAACCGAAGCTATTTGAGGATTTGAAAACACAGCTGAAGGAACTACATCATAACGTGCTCTTCTACGTAGTATGTCCTTCTTATTATCGGAATTTTGAAATCTTTCAAAAAGATTAAATGCTAAAATTTCTGCTTCATAATTTGCGACATGGCGTAATTGGTATTTGCCATTTGCATCCCCCATACTGTAAACACCAGG
>JAAYRJ010000084.1 GCA_012518845.1 Clostridiaceae bacterium | reverse complement strand
TAGGTTGGGTAGACTTACCTGTAAACTATGATAAGGAAGAATTTGCCGCTATAAAAGTCGCTGCTGAACAAATACAAAAACAAAGCGATGTTCTCTTGGTTGTTGGTATTGGTGGTTCTTATTTAGGTGCAAGAGCTGTGATTGAAGCATTAAAACCAGCTTTCCCAATCGCTGACAATGAGATCGAAATTGTTTTCGTCGGTCATCATATTAGTGGTGATTATCTTAATGATTTACTTAAATATTTAGAAGGTAAAGAAGTATCTTTGAATGTTATTTCTAAGTCCGGTACCACAACTGAGCCAGCAATTGCTTTTCGTATTTTGCGTGAGTATTTAATTGATCGTTATGGCGATGAGAGTAAAGATAGAATTTTTGTTACTACAGATAAACGAAAAGGTGCTTTGAAAGAGCTTGCAGATCAAGTTGGTTACCAAACTTTTGTTGTCCCAGATGATGTTGGTGGTAGATTCTCTGTTTTGACTGCAGTTGGTCTATTACCTATTGCTGTAGCAGGTATTTCAATTGATGATTTAATGGCGGGTGCTGCCACTCAAAGAGAAGAAGCTCTTACATTTGATTTAGAAAAGAATCAAGCATTACGTTATGCTGGCTTAAGAAATGTCTTACTCAGACGTGGTTATACTACAGAAGTTTTAGTTAATTATGAACCAGGCATGATGTTCTTTAATGAATGGTGGAAACAACTCTACGGTGAGAGTGAAGGTAAAGACGGCAAAGGTTTATTTCCAGCGGGTGTAAACTTTACTACCGATCTACACTCAATGGGTCAATATATACAAGATGGGGCCAGAATTTTGTTTGAAACTGTCTTAGATTTTGTTGAAACTAGATCAGATATCAAAATTCCTGAAGATGAACAAGATTTAGATGGCTTAAATTATCTAGTAGGTAAAACTATGCAGGAAGTTAACCGCACTGCTTTACAAGGAACAATGTTAGCACATGAAGATGGTGGAACCCCAACGATCCGTTTAGAGATTTCAAGTTTAGATACAAAACATATTGGTGCTTTAATTTATTTCTTTGAATTTGCTTGTGGTATTAGTGGTTATGTGCTTGGTGTAAATCCATTTGATCAACCAGGGGTTGAAGATTACAAGCGTAATATGTTTGCTCTTTTAGGTAAGCCTGGTTATGAAGAATATACAAAAGCTTTAGAAGAAAGACTTAATGAGAAATAGTAAGAAAAATTATACATATCCTAGGGCCGTATTAAGACAAGTTGAAAATCCAGCCCAATATTTAGGAAATGAATGGAACAGTATAGATAAAAGTGAGCAAATGGATCATTGGTCAAAAAAACAGCCAATGATCCGTTTTGGTTTTTGTTTTCCAGATGTTTATGAAATAGGCATGTCAAACATGGCCTTAAGAATTCTTTATGATGTGATCAATCAAAGAGAAGATACCTGGTGTGAAAGATTTTTTTCTCCTCAAGGCGATTTGCGTGCTTGGATGCAAAAAGAATCTTTTCCGCTAATCTCAATCGAATCCAAAACACCACTTTCTGAATATGATTTTGTCGGTTTTACTTTACAATACGAGCTGAGCTTTCCCACAATTTTAGATATGCTTCACTTGGGTAATGTAAAGCTTCATTCTTTGGCAAGAGATGAAACTGATCCAATCGTTATTGGTGGCGGTCCAATAGTTTATAATCCTGAGCCATTAGCAGACTTTTTTGATCTGTTCATTATTGGTGATGGAGAAGAAATTATCCATGAAGTCATTGATCTTTATCAAACTTGGAATCGCGAACAAGAAAGTCGCGAATCCTTCCTCTTACGTTGTGCAAAAATTGACGGTATATATGTTCCGAGATTTTATGAAGCAGAATATTATTCGGATGGTAAGTTTAAAAACATCAAAAAATTAGAGCCAGAAGTTCCAGCTAAGATCAATAAAAGGATTGTTCGAGATTTAAATAAAGCTAATATACCTTTAAATCCAATCGTACCCAATACTTCAATCGTCCACGATCGTGCTTATATCGAGTTGTTTAGGGGTTGTCCCAGAGGCTGTCGTTTCTGTCAAGCTGGTATGGTCTACAGGCCAACAAGAGAGCGTGAAGTAGATTTGTTAGTAGAACAAGCACAACAAATTATTGCTGCAACCGGTTATGATCAACTTGGTTTATTATCTTTATCAACAGGTGATTATTCAGAACTTGAAAAATTAAGCGAAAAGTTGTTAGAATTTTGTAATGAAAAAAGGGTAAATCTTTCTTTGCCATCCTTAAGACTTGATTCTTTTAGTTTTGAGCTAATGGAAAAAGTTTCGAAAACTAGAAAAACAGGTTTAACTTTCGCTCCTGAAGCAGGAAGCCAAAGATTAAGAGACATTATTAACAAAGATATCAGCGAAGAGGATTTGCTCGATGCGGCTCGAATTGCTTTTTCGGGTGGCTGGCATACAATCAAGCTTTATTTTATGCTAGGCTTACCTTTTGAGACAGATGAAGATGTACTTGCAATTGCTGATTTGGTGAAAAAAGTATTAGACATTCATCGCGAAGAAAATCTTAATAAGAAGTTGCGGAAACCACAAATTCATGTCAGCACCTCATTTTTTATTCCAAAAGCATGGACACCTTTTCAATGGCAATCCCAAATCTCAATCACAAAAATGCAAGAAAAGCAAAGTTTGCTAGCAAATAATCTACGCTATCGAGGGGTCAAATATTTTTGGCATGAATTTGAAAACAGCACCATTCAAGGAGTTATTTCACGTGGCGACAGAAAAATTGGTAAAGTGATCGAGGATGTTTGGCGAAGTGGTGGCTGGCTCGAATCTTGGGATGAAAATTTTTCCTATGAGCGCTGGAAAAATGCCATGGATGAGAACAATCTTTCTATAGATTTTTATACAAGTCGTAAGCGAGAACTAGATGAAGATTTTCCCTGGGATCATATTCAAGCTGGCGTCACTAAGGAATTTCTAATACACGAATATGAAAAAGCCGAAAAAGGTCTTATTACAACCGAGTGTCGAGAAGATTGTCATTATTGTGGTTCTATGATCTATCAAACAGGAGTGTGTCTTTCCCATGTCGCAAGTCAAGCAAAATGAATATCGCTATAGAATCTTTTATGCGCGTTCTGAAATAGCAGCTTTTACAGCTCATTTAGATTTGCTTCGGCTTTTTCAGCGCACGTTAAAAAGAGCAGATTTTCCTATGGCCTACACACAAGGCTTTAATCCTAGGCCGATTATGGAATTTGCTTTGCCAATTGGAGTTGGGATTGAGACCCGCATGGAGCCATTTGATGTTATTTTGACTCAAATGCTTGAAGCTCAAAATATCAAAAACAAATTAAATCAAAATCTGCCAAATGGTATTGAAATAATGAAGGTCGAATTGCTAACCAAAGATATTAAGAATGTGATGAGTCTTGTTTATGCTGCAGAATATGAAATTGAAGCAGAAAATTTAGGAGAAGCTGTCGAGACCTACTATTTTGATGTTTCTAAACCTTTAATTGTTTCACGCGAAAGAAAAGGCAAAACTCGTACCTTTATCATCAGGGAATATATAAAAGATATGCAGGTACTTAATCAAAACAGAATAAAATTTATTTCAAAAGCAGGCAGTCAAGCAAATTTAAGGCCTGATTTATTTTTGAAATCACTGGTTAATGTTGAACAAATTTCAAAATATGCTGCCTTAGATGCTATAATAATCAGAAAAAAAGTTTACTTAAAAGGGGATTAATGTTGTGAATCAAATTCGATTCAAATTACCAGCCTATTTCCAAGATAATATGATCTTGCAACAAGGCGTATCCAATCGTATTTATGGTTTAACCAAACCGAATACAGAACTAACAGTTAATTTAGAACGTTTTCCAGCGTCTCAACCAGATAGTCCTAACGTTAAAAAAGAAGAACAACAACAAAATGTCTTAAAAGATTTTGGTCTTATATTTACTAACAAATTAATAACCGATCAGCGGGGATTTTTTGATATTTCTTTACCAGCGTTTGAAGCGTCAAAAGACCATTATCAACTAACGTTAACTGTGGAAAAGCAAAGTTTTACAATCAAAAAAATTTATTTTGGAGAAGTTTGGTTAGCGCTTGGTGAAGGAAATATGACGATGCCAGTCAAATATTCAGATATAAAGAACAAATTGCAAACTTATCTAAAATTTCCTTATCTAAGATTCTTCACAATGGAACGTTCTGGTCTTTTAGCAGGAGAAAGTTATTCACAGCGTCCAACAGCAAAAATAGCTAATGGAAAATGGCAATCAGTTAATAGTGAGACAACAAATAATTTGTCAGCAATTGCTTTAGCCTTTGCTGCCAGGCTAAACAAAAGTTTGAACATCCCAGTCGCTATCTATGATTTGGGCTGTCCAAATACGATGATTCATAGCTGGTTATCCCGTGACATAGTTGATGAAAATCCAATAATCAGAGAACATGTCGAAAATATTTTCCATTATCGTGATGCTTCGACTTGGAACAAAGATTTATTTAATTCTGAAATAAACTTAAGATCCGCTAATACAGATAATTTGCCTGAAGATTATCCAGATATGTCTTTTAACCAAATTGAAAAGTTTTCTTATAAAAATCAGCCAGGGGCAATGTATAATCATAAAATTGCTCCCTTTTCTGGTCTTTCTATTAAAGGAATTATTTTAGCGCATGGCGAATCAGATATATTGTATCCAAAATATTTTCTGGAAGCTTTTAAAGAATTTTCAAAATTATTAAAAGAATCATTTCACAGTTTTAAGCGTGGTCCTTATTTAATCTATAGTCAGCTAGCACCCCATTACTATACAAACAAAGACGATAAATTGTTACCATATTTTAATGAAGTACTAACTGTTGCTAGACGTCAATTGGCTATGCCGGCAGGTATGGTCACAGTTTATGATTTACCACTGGATTATATAAAAGACGAAAATCATATGTATGCAAGTCCATTACATCCTATTGCTAAAGAAGCAGTAGGAGAGCGGATGTACCAATTAGCAAAAGGACTTGTGTATCAAGCAAATTCACCTAAATCTGCACCCGAAGTAAAATATGCCGAATGGATTGAGAATAAATTGATTTTAAGTTTTGCCAATGTGGGTGAGGGTTTAGATATTCCCAAGGGAGAGCTTACACTTAAAGGTTTTCATATTAGTTCAGATTCTACACCTTATGTAACAGCAGAAGCTAATAAGCTCTATGGAATCAGGACTTTAATTTGGCATGAGGAAATTTTACAGCCAAATTCTTGTACTTATGCCTTTACAGCTTTTAACCAAAGTGCAAACCTCAAAGGACATAATGGTTTACCAGTTGTGCCGTTTAGACTAGCTAACGAAAGACCGTATTTTTCTTTGAGCAATGATTGGATGAGTTGTGATCGTCTTAAGGGCTGGGTAGTGCCAACCGAGGAAAAATATAGATATAATTTACCTGATAAAAGAAAGCCGGGTTATTTTCCACTCTGGAAGATAACTGGAGGCAAATCTACTTTAAAATTAGAAAAAGATAATAAAATTACTGGGGCAGCAAGTATAATTCTCAATTACAACAAGGCAGAAAATGAACAAATAATTTTAGAACCAATTTTGTATTATGCTTCTTTGTATCCGCCCTTAAACTTTAGTTATTGGCAAAATTTAGAAGTTAATTTATTTAATGCAGATCATAAAACAAAAACGATTTCTCTAAAAATTATTGATACAGATGGTAATGAAGATCGAACTGAACGTTTTTTGATTGAAGATGTTCTAGTTTGGCAAAACATAACATTTGACTTACAAAGACTTAATGTAAACTTAGGGCAGATTAAGCAACTGCAATTTATGATTGAATCAAGAGATAATGAAGGAGAATTGACAATTGACTCAATTACCTGTAGCGGTATTATTGAAGAGTAAACAAAAATTATTAATAAATTTAAGAAGAGGAACACATGAGTAGAATTGATGCAATAGAAAAAAACTTTGTACCAAATGAGCATGAACATGATATTTATCAAAAGTGGCAAGACTCTGGCAGTTTTGAAGCAAATAATAAATCGACCAAAGAGCCATTTACAATTGTTATGCCACCCCCAAATATAACCGGTGTCTTGCATATGGGACATGCACTTGATGTCACATTACAAGATATTTTAATTCGTTTTAAGAGAATGCAGGATTTTGAAGTATTGTGGCTGCCTGGTACAGATCACGCAGCGATAGCTACTGAGGCAAAAATTGTCGAGGCAATGCGTGAAGAGGGCTTAACCAAAGATGATTTAGGCCGAGAAAAATTTCTAGAACGTGCCTGGGAATGGAAGGAAACTTATGGTAATCGGATAGTCAACCAAATCAAACGGATGGGGTCGTCTTGTGACTGGAGTCGTTTACGCTTTACCATGGACGATGGTTTATCCGATGCAGTCGAAAAAGTTTTTATCGATTTGTATCAAGAAAAATTAATTTATCGTGGTGAAAGAATTATCAATTGGTGTACTACCTGTTTGACATCTATTTCAGATGCCGAAGTTGAATATGAAGAAAAAACTGGTAATTTTTGGCATATCAAATATCCACTCGCCGATGGGAGTGGCCATTTAGAGCTGGCAACAACTAGACCGGAAACTCTATTGGGAGATACAGCAGTTGCTGTTCACCCAGATGATGAACGGTATCAAAAATATATAGGTAAAATGGTTGTTTTACCTTTAATGAAACGTCAAATTCCAATAGTTGCTGATCGCTATGTAGATCCAGAATTTGGAACAGGTGTTGTCAAAATTACACCTGCCCATGATCCTAATGACTTTGAAGTAGGGGAAAGGCACAATTTAGAACGAATCAATGTTTTTAACGATGATGCTTCAATTAATGAAAATGGTGGTAAATACGCAGGTTTATCGCTTCAAGCAGCACGTAAGCAAGTTGTGCAAGATTTAGACGAAGCAGGCTTACTAATTGAAGTTGAAGATTTAACACATTCTGTTGGAACTTGTTATCGTTGTCATACAGAAATTGAACCTAAACTTTCTGAACAATGGTTTGTTGCCATGCAAAAATTAGCAGAACCAGCAATTGAAGCTGTTCGCACAAAAGAGATTAAATTTATTCCAGAACGATTTGAAAAAAACTATTTCCACTGGATGGAAAATATTAGAGACTGGAATATTTCACGCCAACTTTGGTGGGGCCATCGGATTCCTGCTTGGTACTGTGATGATTGTGATCAGATAACTGTTGCAAATGAAGTTGGTCAAGTTCCAGCAAAATGTCATGCTTGTGGCTCAACTTCATTAACCCAAGAAGAAGATACACTTGATACCTGGTTTTCATCAGCTTTATGGCCGTTCTCAACTTTAGGTTGGCCTCAAAAAACAGATGATTATCAATTTTTCTATCCAACTGATGTACTTGTCACCGGTTATGATATCATCACTTTTTGGGTCTCGAGGATGATCTTTTCAGGTCTCCATTATACTGGCCAAAAACCATTTAAAGATGTCTTGATACACGGGATCGTTAGAGATTCTCAAGGCAGAAAAATGTCAAAATCTCTTGGTAATGGTATTGATCCACTTGAAGTAGTTGATGAATATGGTGCAGATGCACTTAGGTATGCTCTGGTCGCAGGTGTATCGCCAGGCAATGATTTGCGTTATCAACAAGATCGAGTTGAAAATGGACGAAATTTCATTAATAAAGTTTGGAATGCGTTCCGCTTTGCGATGATGAATATTGATGATGATTTGACTTATTCTGATTTAAATATTGATCTGACAACAGCCAATTTAATGAATGAAGATAAATGGATCTTGAATAATTTACAAAACCTAATTG
>JAAYRJ010000083.1 GCA_012518845.1 Clostridiaceae bacterium | reverse complement strand
TAGGGATCACTATTTATTTAGAGTTGGCCGACAGATTTGCACTTGATTTAGATTTATCTGATATTTCTGCCAAGGCACTAAGGACATGTCAAAAGAACATTGAATATTTGGTAGATGACCACTCAAAGATCAAGATTTATCAAGCAGATTTATTTCCATCTGTTAATAAAACATATGATTTAATGGTTACAAATCCTCCTTATGTTATAAAAAACACTTTAGAAACTCTTGAAGTAGAAGTGAAGGAATTTGAACCACATCTGGCTTTAGATGGTGGACAAGACGGCCTCAAGTTTTATCGACGTATAGCTAGAGAAATAAAGCCATTTATAAATCCAGATAATGGTAGCTATTTATTTTTAGAACATGGTATTGGTCAACGTCAAGCGATAAAAAATATTTTCGAAAACAGTGATTTAACCGTTGTTGATATTGTAGAAATTGATGACTGGCAAGGAATAGATAGAGTTTTAGGCTTTTTAATCCAAATATAATTTTTCATTTTTTTATTTTATAAATTAAAAAAGAATAGCAATATTTTGTATAATAGTTAATAAATAAAAAAACAGGGGATAAAATGAATCAAAATTTACAAAATTCTGTTAAAAGATATGATGAATTAAGTATGTTGCTTGCTGATCCAAATGTTATTTCTGATCAAAAACGCTATTTAAAATTGGTGAAAGAATATAGCGATTTGGAGCCTTTGGTTAAGGATATTAATAGATTGTCCAAGGTTGAAGAACAATTAGCAGAAAACAAACAAATGTTGCACGAAACTGAAGATCAAGAATTTCGTGAGTTAATACGTGATGAAATTTCTTCTTTAGAAAAAGAAGAAATCGAATTGAATGAGTCAATTCAATTTGCCCTTATCCCTAAAGATCCTAATGACAAAAAAAGCGTTATTGTTGAAATTAGAGCTGGTGCTGGTGGGGATGAAGCTGCACTTTTTGCAGCAGATTTATTTCGGATGTATACTGCTTTTGCAGAAAAACAAAATTGGACTTTTGAAGTTATTGACCTTTCAGATAATGAAATTGGTGGTTATAAAGAAATAATTTTTTCGATTGATGGACAAGGTGCCTATTCAAAATTAAAATTTGAAAGCGGTGTTCATAGAGTTCAAAGAGTTCCTGAAACAGAAGCAGGTGGTCGTATTCATACATCGACCGTAACAGTAGCTGTTTTACCTGAAGCAGAAGATGTAGACATAACTATTAATCCCGCAGATTTACAAATAGATACATACCGTGCTTCTGGAGCAGGTGGTCAGCATGTTAATAAGACAAGTTCTGCTATTAGGATAACTCATTTACCAACGGGTATTGTTGTTACATGTCAGGATCAACGTTCTCAACTTAAAAACAAAGAAAAAGCAATGCAAGTTTTACGCGCTAGATTATTTGAACAAGAACAAAGAGCTCAGGCAGATGCAATTGCCTCTGATCGTAGAGATCAGGTAGGTACTGGTGACCGGAGCGAAAGAATTCGTACTTATAATTTCCCGCAAGGGAGAGTGAGTGACCATCGAATTAACTTAACCCTTTACCAATTAGATGCGGTTCTTTCCGGAGAGATTGATCCTTTTATAAATGCTTTACAGGCAAATGCACATGAAGAAGCAATGGCTAAAAATTTAGTATGAGATTTAAGTTGAGGTTTTCATAATTGATGGAAACGCAAATTTTTGACTTCAAGGATAAAATCGATCAAGAAAAATTAGAGTTTGCTGCAAATTTACTTAGACAAGGAGAATTGGTAGCTTTTCCAACTGAGACAGTATATGGTCTTGGCGCACATGCTTTTAATGAAAAAGCAGTTGCTAATATTTTTAAAGTTAAGGGAAGACCACAAGACAATCCCTTAACAGTTCATTTGAGCAATTTAGTCGATTTAGAGAAAATAGCTGTAGATATTCCTGCTGTTGCTTATCAAATCTTAGATCATTTTGCACCTGGTCCAATCACTGTTGTATTAAGAAAATCTGACTTAGTTCCGGGCGTAGTAAGTGCAGGTTTAAACACTGTTGGGGTCAGATTTCCAAGTAATAACATAGCAAGAGCTTTAATAAAAGCCGCTGCTGTGCCACTAGTCGCACCTTCTGCTAATTTATCTGGTAAACCTTCTCCTACAAAGGCTTGGCATGTCTATGATGATTTAGCAGGCAAAATTCCATGCATAATAGATGGTGGAGCAAGCCAATTAGGACTAGAATCAACTATCTTGGATTTGAGTGGATCTGAGCCAAAAATTCTTAGACCAGGTCTTATTTCACCTTTAGATATAAAACAAAAAACAGGCATATCGGTCAAGAACATTTGCAAACTTTCTAAAGCGGTTGAAATCTCGCATACACCCAGTCAAAAATACAAGCATTATTCACCCGAGGCTAAAATTATACTTCTAGAACAAAATGTGGATCAAGAAAAAAGAATGACTAATTTGTTTCAAGGTCTTCAAACTATTTTGTTAGAACAAGATGAAAATCAAAGAAAAGAAATAGAACAAATAATAATTGCTTTTTATATTCCTGAAGACCTTGCCAAGAGAATAAAGAAGATAAATCTATTGAAAAAATTAGAAGAAAATTTAAAAGAAATTAACCTAATATTCATATTA
>JAAYRJ010000082.1 GCA_012518845.1 Clostridiaceae bacterium | reverse complement strand
ATAGAAAAACATTATTCTTTTTCCTCCCAGTACAAATGGTCAGGTGTTAAATTTTCAAAAGATGTTGTAATTAAGTCAGATAGTACAAATTCCAACCACAGAGCTGGTAATTGGATATTTGGTGCACCAGAATTTGTGTTATCAAAGGAACAACTACAGAAATTTCAAAAATATATTGATCGCAAAACTGCTGCAGGAACTCGCTTATTAGTTGTCGCTCAGACTAATACAGATATTACTCATGCAGCTAAACTACCGCAAGATTTAAATATTATTTGTTTTTTTGAAATAGAAGAAACTATTAGAGAACATGCTAAGGCTACTTTTGATTATTTTGCAAAACAAGATGTTAATCTAATAATTATTTCTGGAGACAATCCTGTCACAGTAAAATCAATTGCCAATAAAGCTGGAATTTCACAGTTAGATAAAGCAATAGATATGAGCCAAATTTCTGATGATGAGGATTATTATAAGCTAGTCAAAGAATATCAAATGTTTGGCAGGGTTACACCATTTCAAAAACAAAAACTTATTAAGGCTTTGCAAGACAATGGACATGTTGTTGGTATGGCAGGTGATGGCATTAATGATGTTCCGGCATTTAAGATTGCAGACTGCAGTGTAGCAATTGCTTCTGGATCTGACGCTGCCAAAGCTTCTGCTGATATAGTTTTATCTAATAATGATCTTAGTGAAATGATACCAACTGTTTGTGAAGGCAGACGGATAATCAATAATATAGAAAGAGCTGCAGTGTTATTTCTAACAAAAACAACTTATATGTCCCTATTGGCCTTTTTATTTATTTTTATAGATCAGCGCTTTCCTTTATTCCCAATCCAAATGACACTTCTTGGTTCAGGTACGATTGGTATCCCTGGTTTTTTCCTTTCCTTAATGCCAAATAATAGGAGAGTAGAAAAAAATTTTTTGAAGCGTACTATGTCTACAGCATTTCCGGCAGGGGTTACCGCAACAATTGTTGTACTTTTGCATCAATTTAATGTTCAGCGTATATCTATGCCAATAGAGCTGGGCAGCACAATTACGCTCTATATACTTTTGCTGATTAGTTTATCAGTTTTATGGCTTGCTTGTAGGCCCTTTAATAAATATACAATTTCGATTTGGTTATTTTCTTTATCAATTGTTTTGATCGCTATTTTCTTCTTTCCTGATCTGTTCTTTTTGCAAAGAATTGGTATAAATGGAATAAAATATATGCTAGTATTGTTGGGTATTATTTTGATACTATTTTATAGTATGAGAAAAATTTCAAACAAATTTATTTTTTCAAAAATAAACCAAACTTAACCTACAGATTTGAGGAGAAAACCGATCAATGTTGAAAATCAATCAAGTTACAAAAAAATATG
Organism: Clostridiaceae bacterium; assembly: GCA_012518845.1. GTDB lineage: Bacteria > Bacillota > Clostridia > Saccharofermentanales > DTU023 > UBA5436. The sequence goes on along the minus strand of JAAYRJ010000082.1, from coordinate 152 downwards.
GCAAAGTTTTAGCTAATGAGAATATTTCTTTATATATACCAGAAAGGTCTGTTGCTCTGTTAGTAGGTCCTAATGGTGCAGGCAAATCAACCTTGCTTAAATGTATAACAGGTTTATTGCGTTATGATGGTGATATTACAATTCATGGTTAT
>JAAYRJ010000081.1 GCA_012518845.1 Clostridiaceae bacterium | reverse complement strand
TTGTTACACGTACTGGCTGTGATTCATTAGCTATTGCAATTGGTACAAGTCATGGTGCATATAAGTTTAAACCTGGAACCAAAATCCAATTACGCTTTGACATTTTAGAAGAAATCGAAAGAAGATTACCAGATTTCCCAATCGTCCTCCATGGTGCAAGTTCAGTAATTCCAGAATTTGTAGATATGATTAATGAATATGGTGGTGCTTTAGAAGATGCACTTGGTGTACCAGAGCCTATGCTTAGAGATGCTGCAAAGAGAGCAGTATGTAAAATAAATATTGACTCTGACTTGCGTTTAGCTATGACAGGTACATTAAGAAAACAACTTACCGAAAATCCTGCAGAATTTGATCCAAGAAAATATTTAGGCCCTGCTCGTGAAGCAATTAAAGGTCTAGTTTCGCATAAGATCACTAACGTATTAGGCAGTGACAACAAAGCGTAGGCAAAAAACAAGATTTTATTGAAAAGGAGAGTTCGTTGAGATCTCTCCTTTTTTATTGGTACGCCCGACATGGGTAATTACTAGGAGGTGCAAGTCCACTACACGCCTTTGTGGTAGGAAGTGTTAGCCGAAGGCAAGGGTGTCCAGCGTGAGTTGGAATCTGAAGGAAGCCACAGGCGAAACTCTGCACTGACGAACAGAAACCAAATATTAAGGCCGATTAGGTGGGTAAGGTGCCAATACACACTAAAGCCCCATACCACACGGAACTGAAGTCGGTAAATTTGGCAGTGATAAGAGGGAAAGTTATTGTTCTTATTCGGGGAGGTCTCACTGGAGAGAAAGTGTCTCTTAGCAACAACGAACAGTGAGAAGTCAGCAGAAGCCATAGTAGCGATGAAAGTAATGAGAGTTATTGGAGCGAAGGGCAGAATGTCATAACTTAGTTGTAATCTGAAATACGTCAGAAGTGATGAAGCAGTTGTGAAAAGGATACTCAGCGAAGGATAGATCGGAAACTAAAAGATAGCTGAGATTGCTGAGCTGATGAGGATAAAATAGGATACGCGAAACTAAGAAATGACAAACCGCGGTTAGCGTGATCCGCACATTCCGTGGTATGGGAGGTCCCTCACTCAACTAATGAGTGAGGTCCTACCCGATTCTTTTTGTAAATATAAGATCATGTAAACATATCTAATCTTAAAATTGTGATTTATTTCAGTTTATTAAATAATAAATCTAATTATTTTAGCTAAAGTGTCTAAAATAGAAATAGAGTTAGACAATTCCTAGTAAAATCTTTAAATTTGGAATAATTATTAATTTTTCTAGCAGAATTATTAATAACTGCACCTAATTTGTTGAAGAAAAGCGCATTAAGAGGAAATCTATAGAGAGACATGCTGGTGGAAATTGTCGATGGGGGCTTAGTGATTCTCAGTTCTTCAGCTTATTATATAAGAGCAAAACAAATTATCAAATTATTATATGTCAAGTGAATGAATAATAATTCATTAATTTGGGTGGTACCGCGGAAATGTTCGTCCCAGAGAAATTAGTTTCTCTGGGATTTTTTATTTTTATTTCTATTGATGGAGGGTATTATGATTAAAATTTTTGATACGACATTAAGAGATGGTGAACAATCGCCAGGTTGTTCTATGAACTTAAATGAAAAATTACAAATGGCAAAACAACTCGAAAGATTAGGTGTTGACATTATTGAAGCTGGCTTTCCAGCTGCATCGCCTGGTGATTTTGAATCAGTAAAAGCAATTGCTAATTTATTAAAAAAGCCTGTTATTACTGGCCTAGCTCGTTGTACTAAAAATGATATTGATAAAGATTTTGCAGCGATAAAAGATGCAAATCATAAGCGTATTCATGTTTTTATCGCTACCTCAGATATTCATCTGGAATATAAATTAAAAAAGACACGTGCAGAAGTTTTGGAATCAGTTAAAAAATATGTTAGTTATGCTAAATCTTTAGTTGATGATATTGAGTTTTCCGCTGAGGATGCATCGCGTACAGACTTAGATTTTCTCTGTCAAGTTGTTGAAGTGGCAATAGAGGCAGGCGCCACAACTATTAATCTACCAGACACTGTAGGCTATGCTGTACCAACAGAATATGCTCATATGATTAAAACAGTTAAGGATAGAGTTGTAGGCGAACAAGATATCGTCTTATCTGTTCATTGCCATAATGACCTAGGCTTAGCAGTTGCAAATTCACTTGCAGCAGTAGAAGCTGGTGCAACTCAAATTGAATGTACTATTAATGGCATTGGTGAGCGTGCTGGTAATGCTGCTTTGGAAGAAGTGGTCATGGCTCTAAAAACAAGAAATGATTACTATGGTGTAGATACAAATATTAATACTAAAGAAATTATGCCTGCTTCTAATCTGTTAGAACAAATTACAGCAACAAAAGTTAGCCCAACTAAGCCAATTGTTGGTAAAAATGTTTTTGCTCATGAATCTGGTATCCACCAACATGGTGTTTTACAAAATAAGAGTACTTATGAAATTATGGATCCAGCAATGATTGGCATTGTCGACCAAGAAAACATTGTACTTGGCAAACACTCTGGTAAACACGCCTTAAGATCCAAAATAGAAGATTTAGGTTTTGAAATTGAAGATGAAGAATTAGAAGAAGTTTTTGTTAAATTTAAAAATATTGCCGACAATAAAAAGAATATTTATGATAGCGATATTAGAGCTTTGATGTTAGGACAATTAAATCAAGTATCTGGTCATTATCAATTAGTTGACTATTCTTCCTTTACCTCTGATGGTAAGGAAAGTAAGACTATTATTAAATTAAGTAATGGTACAGAGACGATAGAAAGAGTTGGTTCTGGTGCTGGTCCGATCGATGCAGCCTTTGATTGTATGAAGAATATTCTTGAAGATCAATTTATTCTTGAAGATTTTAGAATCAATTCTGTCACCGCGGGGCAAGATGCACTTGGTGAAACAACATTAAGTTTAAAACATAATGATCATCAATATAATGGACGTGGCCTAAGTAACGACATTATCAAGTCTGGTATATTAGCATATATCAATGCTATTAATAAACAAGTAGAAGCTTAATGCTAAATAGTTATTTGTCTAACTAAGAAGAAAAAATATTTTTTAAGAGGTAAAAATGAAAACACTTTTCGATAAAATATGGGACAAACATAAAATCGTATCAGAAGATGATAAAGATTTGCTTTATGTAGATTTGCATTTGATCCATGAAGTTACGTCCCCACAAGCATTTGAAGGTCTTCGCCTTAATAATAGAAAACTTAGAAGACCCGACTTAACTTTTGCTACTATGGATCACAATACACCTACTATTCCAGAGCATAGAGAAAATGTTTCGGATCCATTATCTAGAGAACAATTATGTAGCTTAGAAGAAAATTGCCGTGAATTTGGCGTGAAGCTCTTTGACATGTCATCTGAAAATAATGGCATTGTGCATATGATTGGACCAGAGTTGGGCCTTAGTATTCCAGGTAAAACAATTGTCTGTGGCGATTCACATACGGCAACCCATGGTGCTATGGGAGCGATTGCTTTTGGGATTGGAACTAGTGAAGTAGAAAATGTTTTTGCAACCCAGTGTATTTGGCAAACTAAACCAAAAAACTTAGGTGTTAAAGTAACTGGTAAAAGTTCAGCTAATGTTTTTGCCAAAGATATTATTCTCAAGCTTATTGCAGATAATGGTGTTGCTTTTGGTACTGGCTATGCAATCGAATTTTTTGGTGAAGCAATTGAAGCTCTAAATGTCGAAGAAAGACTTAGCCTTTGTAATATGTCAATTGAGGCTGGAGCAAAATTTGGTCTCATTAAACCAGATCAAAAAACACTTGATTATATTGAGGGTAGACCTTATGCACCGCAGGGCGATGATTTTGAGCAATATAAGAAAGATATTGAGGATCTATTTACTGACTCAGAACAAGCTTATGATAAGATCATAACTTTAGATATTAGTGATCTAAAACCTCAAATATCTTATGGTACTAATCCAGCAATGACTGTTTCGCTCGATCAACCTTTCCCACAAATCGAAACGACAGAAGATACAAGAGCTTACCAATACATGGGTTTAGAACCTGGTATGACTGCCGCTCAAATTCCTGTTGAATTTGTCTTTATTGGTTCATGCACTAACGGCAGGATTAATGATTTACGAATTGTGGCAGAGATCATGCAAGATCAAGTAATTGCAGATAACATTACTTGTGTGATTGTACCTGGCTCCATGCAAGTCTTAAAGCAAGCCGAGGCAGAGGGTCTGGTAGATATTTTTAAAGAAGCTGGTTGTGAAATGCGTTATCCGGGCTGTTCATATTGCTTAGCTATGAACGAGGATCGAGTTGAACCGGGTGTCCATTGTGCTTCAACTTCAAATCGAAATTTTGAAGGTCGCCAGGGTGAAGGATCTCGAACCCACTTAATGAGTCCATACATGGCAGCCAAAACTGCAATTAATGGGAGGATAGTAGATGAGTAGAGGCATAAAACAAATAACATCAGAAGCTATTGTTATTTTTAAGGATAATATCGATACAGATATCTTAATCCCTAAAAATTATTTGAAAACAACTAAAAGAACTGGTTTTGAAAAAGCTCTATTTGCTCCTTGGCGTTATGATTCACAAGGCAAGCCAATAGCAGACTTTCCCTTAAATATGCCAGAAAATCAAGGTAAGAAAATCTTAATAGCTGGCGAAAACTTTGGTTGTGGCTCATCTAGAGAACATGCTGCTTGGGCATTACAAGATTTTGGCATCGACATTGTTATTGCAGGCAGCTATTCACCAATCTTTTACATGAACTATATCAATAATTTAAAATTACCAGTTGTTCTAGGTAGAACTGAACGAGAAGCTTTAATCGAAGCTGATCTACCAATTACAGTTGATTTAGAAGCAAAAACTGTTTCAGCTGGTAATTTAGAGTATACTTTTGAGATAGAAAGAGATTATCGCAACAAATTGATCAAAGGCTTAGATAATATCGAAGAAATTTTGATCTATGAAGATTTAATTGAAGCGTATGAGGCAGAATATGCAAAATAATAAAATTGTTTTATTAAAAGGTGATGGGATCGGACCAGAAATCATTGATGCTGCTGTCACTGTATTAAGAGAAATAGAAAAAATCGAAGATCTGAGTTTTGAGTTGGTTACAGCGCCAATTGGCGGTGAAGCTATCGATCAGTGTGGACATCCTTTTCCTAAAGAAACAGAAATAGAATTAGAAGATGCTAAGGCAGTTTTATTAGGTGCAGTTGGTGGTCCTAAATGGGATCAAATAGAACCTGACATCCGTCCCGAAAAAGGTCTGTTAGCATTGCGCAAAAAATTAGGTGTGTATGCAAATTTAAGACCAGCAAAATGTTACTCTAGCTTAGTTGATCAGTCTCCTCTTAAACCAGAATATTTGCAAGATGTAGACTTGATCATAGTCAGAGAATTAATAGGTGGAATCTACTTTGGTAACAGAGACACTTTTGTCGAAAATGGTGAAAGAGTTGCTTTTGATGAAGAGCGTTACAGCGAAAGTGAAATCAAAAGAATTGCCATATATGCTTTTGAGACTGCTAAAAAACGTAGAAACAAACTGACACTAGTTGATAAAGCTAATGTTCTTGACTCATCAAAACTTTGGCGAACAGTAGTTAAAGAAGTAGCAACAGATTATCCCGAAGTAGAACTCGATTTTCTCTATGTAGATAATGCTGCGATGCAATTAATCAAAAGTCCTGCTAGCTTTGATGTTATCCTAACTAATAATATTTTCGGTGATATTTTATCAGATGAAGCAAGTCAAGTTGTTGGCTCAATTGGTTTACTTCCTTCAGCATCATTAGGAAAAGATATTGGCCTTTATGAACCAATTCATGGCTCTGCGCCAGATATTGCTGGCCAAAATATAGCAAATCCGATTGGTACAATTTTATCTTTAGCTATGCTCCTAAGGTTTTCTTTTAATGAAGAAAAAGCTGCAAGAAAAATAGAAGAAGCAGTCGAAGCAACTTTACTTGCAGGCTATCGCTGTAAAGATTTGGATCCAAACAATTATTTGGGAACTAAAGAAATGACTGAAAAAATTATTGAGCAATTAAGCTGATTTCTAACTATTTAAATAATTAATCAATTTTATAGTTGAAATTAGATTAGAAATAATAGATCAAGATGAAACAACAGCAAAGCATAATAAAATTTGAAGATGTCTCTTTTGTTAGAGATGGGAAAACGATTTTAGATAAAATAAATTTTGAGATGCTTCAAGACCAAAATTGGGTGATTTTAGGACCAAATGGTTCAGGTAAAAGTGTTTTATTTTCAATGATTTTTGCTTATAACATACCAACTAAAGGTAAGGTTAAAGTTTTTGGCAAAGAATTTGGCAAAACAAACTGGCGAAGAATCAAGCGAAAGATGAGAATTGTGTCTTCGGTACTTGATCGATTTGAAAATGTTCTAAGTCGGTTGACAGCCATGGAAGTCATAATTTCTGGCTTAAAAGATACCTTTGGCTTATATGAATCTATCAAACCAAATGAAGAACAAAAAGCTTATGAACTAATGCAAGAATTTGATTTCTTGCACAAAAAGGATAGTTTGTACAAGAATTTTTCTGCAGGTGAAAAAAAGAAAACATTAATATTGAGAGCTTTAATCACAGAACCAGAGATTTTGATTTTAGATGAACCTTGTGCATCTTTAGATATTTTTCAAAAGAAAACCATTTTATCAACTTTGGATAAAATAGATAATGTAAATTTGATTTATATTACCCATGATATTAATGAAATTTTAGACAAGTTTAGTCATGTCTTAATGCTCAAACAAGGCAAAGTTTTTGCCCAAGGTAAAAAAGATCAAATTTTAATAGATAATAAAGTATCTAAACTATATAATTTAGATTTAATAGTCGAAAAAAAAGCCAATAGTTACAGTTGGCAAATCACATAAACAAGGAGAGAAGAAGTATGCAATTTAGTGGTGCAGAAATTATTATTAAAACATTAATTGATGAAGGTGTTGATACTGTTTTTGGCTATCCTGGTGGTGCTGTCTTAGACATTTATAATGCTATCTATGATTATAATGATCAAATTAAACATGTTAGACCTAGTCATGAACAAGGTGGAGCACATGCTGCCGATGGTTATTCCAGAAGCACAGGCAAAACAGGAGTTGTCATTGCAACTAGTGGCCCAGGTGCGACAAATTTGATAACCGGTATTG
>JAAYRJ010000080.1 GCA_012518845.1 Clostridiaceae bacterium | reverse complement strand
AGTAGGACACTCCTTTTTAAAAATATTATCAGTCAAGGTGTGCTTGCTGACGAAATAATGCTACTAAAAGAAAAAAATCTCAAGTAGTTGCTTAAATTCTAGCATAAAACCGAATAAAAATCAGCTACTTTGTATTAATTGTATGTAAAATAATCTTAACATTTCGATGTAAACCTTTTCTAAAAAACGTGTTATAATTGGTTTGAGGTGATATCCATGTCTGAAAAGCAAGAAAAATTAACAATCGAGGAATATAATCTATATCTTAAAGCTGCAGCGAAAAATTTAGGATATAATTACTCCTTACTCTATGAAAACATAACTACTGAAATGGCTAGACTGATAAAATTATATTCAGTAGAGGAAATCAAAAATAAAGAATTTGGTTTTTGGAAATGATAAATAGGACGACACCAAACCGTCCTTTTTTCATCTATTCTTTTTTTAGCATGCCAAATACAATGATAACAATCGCAACAGCCGTATAACAAGCAATTAACATCATTTCCGTCTTAAATTGGCTTGCGTTTAAAACAATAATTGCCAATCCCAATGGTCCGCCAATTTGATGTATGGTATTGGTCAAGGCACTGGATACCCATGATAATTCAGTTGGTGAAAAAAGAAAAATCTCGCCAATTTGTAATGAGCTCGTAAAAATAATCGAGTTATCCATTAAAATAAAAAAGATGTTTATATTTCAACTTTCTCACCTTTCGACTAAAACGAATGGATAATTTTTGTTTACTCAATTATTCCTCTGTTGCTAACATTCTTTGCATAAACCATTCGACTTGTTGAGGTGCGTCATGATCAAAAAATGCTGATTCTCGTAAATCCAAGTTAGCAATCACTTCCATATCATCACTAGATAACTCAAAATCAAAAATATCAATGTTTTCTGCCATTCTTTCAGGTCGAACTGATTTTGCCAAAGCTACAATGCCTCTTTGCATCAACCATCGCAATACAACTTGTCCTACTGATTTATGATATTTTTGACCAATTTCAGTTAATATCGGATTCGTAAACAATTCATGACGACCTTCTGCAAATGGCGCCCAGGCTTCGATTTGTACACCATATTTTTCATGCCATTCTTGATCAACATTTCTTTGATACCATGGATTAACTTCAATTTGATTAATTTGCGGTTTTACTTCATTTAAACCAACAAATTCAATCATTTTCGCCGATTTAAAATTAGAAATACCAATCGCACGTAATTTTCCACTTTTTTGTAAAGCAACTAGGGCACGCCAAGCACCATAAATATCCCCATAAGGCTGATGAATTAAATATAAGTCTAAATAATCTAATCCCATCACTTTTAATGAATGTTCTACAGTTTCTTTTGCACGATTTTCAGGTGCTTGTAAGATAAATAATTTAGAAGTGACAAATAACTCTTCTCTTGTAACGACGCCTTCTTCAATCGCTCTCTTAATTCCTTCCCCTGTTTCTTTTTCATTTCCATATACCGCTGCAGTGTCAATCAAACGATATCCTGCCTTAATTGCTTGATATACAGCTTCTGCAGTTTGTTCTGCTGGAATTTGGTACACTCCGTAACCTAATTGTGGCATAACTACTCCATTATTTAATTCAATTGTGTTCATTTTTATGATTCTCCTTTTACTTGATATATTTTATTCTAAACTTTGGCGTAAACTCCATGGCAAGTGATTTTAGAATTTTTTCTCCCAGAGTTTTTCAATTGTATTCTCATTCATCTTACCTTCTTGAAATTTTGCCAAATGTTCATCATAAGTTTCTATTTTATAACTTAACAACGCTCTAACTTGTTCCATTTCTTGAATTTTTTCATTTAATTCAGCCAACTGTTCATGTAGAATTTGTTTCTGCGCCTCAGCTACATTGGTTTTCTCGCGCATTTGAGCCTGCTGTACGAATTCGATTAGCGATTCAATTGATAAACCTGCATGACGTAAATTTTTTGCTAGATAAATCCAATTTAGATCATTCACTGAATATTCGCGATAGCCACTTTCATTGCGCTTAACTGGTGGAATCACGCCAATTCGTTCATAGTATCTAAGCGTATCCACACTTAAACCAAATAATTCTGCTGCTTTTTTAATATTCATCATTTTCACCTCACAAATAAATAATAAACCCTAGAGCACGCTCCAGGGCAAGTAAAAATTATCTATTTTTTAACAAATGTTGCCTTATCAAAAATTCCTTTGCCACTTTTTGCGGACTTTTTTTCAATACATCGACTTGGTAATTCATCTGTTGCATTTGCTCTTCAGTAATTTTTCCAGCTAATTGATTTAATAATTTCTTTAATTCAGGATATTTTTTTAAGGTAGTCTCACGAATTAAAGGTGCTCCTTGATAAGGTGGAAAAAGCTGAAGATCGTCTTTAAGTAAAACTAGATTGTATCTCTTGATGCCACTATCAGTTGAATAGACATCAGCAATTTGAATACTTCCTTGCTCAAGTGCTTTATAGCGTAAAGCAGGTTCCATCGTCTTGACTTGTAAAGAAAGCTGATATTTTTCTTGTAAACCGAGGTTACCATCTTTTCGTTGGTTAAATTCTAAGGTAAAACCAGCAATAGCTTGATTTTCTACCTTTTTTAAGTCACTAATCTTCTTTAATTGATGTTGTTTAGCATAATTTTTTGGTACAGCTAATGCATAAGTATTCTGATAGGCCATAGGTTGCAAATAAACTAAATGATCTTGCCGATAAATGCCTTTTTTTGCCTGTTGATAAACTGTTTTAGGATCAGTCGAAGTTGTTGGTGTTTGCTTCAATAAAGTGCTCGTAATCGTTCCTGTAAATTCTGGATAAAGATCAATTGAGCCTTTTTTTAACGCTTGATATAAAAAACTTGTTTTTCCTAGATTTTCTTTTAATTCTACATGCAAGTCTGACTGGTCTTCAATTAATAGTTTGTACATATGTATTAAGATGTTGGGTTCAGCACCTAATTTACCAGCAATTACGATTGTATTATTGGTTTGTGTTTGTAAAAAGAACGGCACAAAAGTTAAACCTGTTATGGCAATCAAACTAACAAAGGTAATCCCAACTTGCTTAAGCTTCAATCGTTGAAGCCACTGTAATAAAAAACTAAATAATATTGCTAATCCTGCCGAAGCAAGCGCTCCAATTAAAATCAACTGATTATCTTGACGATCGATTCCCAATAAAATATACGTTCCTAGACCACCTGCTCCAATTAAAGCCGCAAGTGTAGCTGTCCCTATAATCATGATGGCAGAAGTCCGGATACCAGATAAAATCATCGGCATAGCCAATGGCAAAGATAATTTTTTTAATCGCTCCCATCGCGTCATTCCAAAGGCTCGCGCTGCCTCATCCAGACTTGGATCAACGTTAGCTAGACCAACTAGCGTATTTTGTAATATAGGAAAAATCCCATAAATGATAAGTGCAATTAAAGATGGTGTAAAGCCAATGCCCATAAACGGAATAAATAATCCTAATAAGGCTAATGAGGGAATGGTCTGCATAATTCCGGTAATTTGTAAAATAACTGCAACTACACGCTTAAAGGGTTGTAAAATTAAAGCTAAACCAATTGCTAAGAGGCTTGCTAATAACAATGAACTCATAGAAAGTTGTAAATGTTGAAAAATTGCTTGTAAAAGGCTAGGCATCATATTCACGTCCTTTCAAAACCTGTGCAACAAATGCATTTTGCGGATTGCTTTGAATAACTGAAGGACTAGCAAATTGGACTAGCTCACCGTTTTGTAATACTGCAATTCGATCAGCTAGCTTTAATGCTTCATCCATATCATGCGTAACAAAAATAACAGTTAAATGTAATTCTTCATGCAATTGTTTGAGCAAGTCCTGTAACTGTTGACGACTTAACGGATCCAAAGCACTAAATGGTTCGTCCATCAATAATATCTTAGGTTGCGTAATTAATGCTCGCACAATACCGACACGCTGTTGTTGCCCACCAGATAACTCTTTGGGATAACGATGTAAGACTTCTTTTTGATTTAGACCAACCTTTTTGAGCCAAAATTTTGCCATTTCCGGCCATTTAGCTTTAGGAATTTTTTTAATTCGGGAATTAAAGTAATATTTTCATAGACAGTCATATGTGGAAATAAGGAAATCTGCTGAATCACGTAACCAATTTGCAAGCGTAACTCTCTTAATTGCCACTGATTAATTGATTGATTATCTAATAAAATTTGACCATTATCAGGAGTGACTAGTCGATTAACCGTCTTTAATAAAGTCGTTTTCCCACTACCACTTGGTCCAACTAAGCAAATGAATTCGCCTGTATTTATTTGCATTGAAATATCTTTTAAAATAGCAGTCTTGCCATAATTTTTACTTATATGTTGAAATTTAATCATATCTACTCCTTCTTAGGTATTTGTAACTAACTTTATCATCTTTAACTTTCAGTATACGGATTATTTTATCTTAAGCAAAATGATTGGCCTGTATTTTCTTTTCCAGATTGATTCCTGTTCATTCAAAGCTAATCACAATATTTCAAAATTCTTTAAACTAAAAAACATTGACTATCCATTATTGGTAGATAGACAATGTTTTAAAAACTATACTTAAGATTTTATACTTCATATATTTTTTGTCCGGCGGCTTTTTTTAGGCGATTCATATAGGCCTGACCTAACCCAGTTTCCGCAGTCGT
>JAAYRJ010000079.1 GCA_012518845.1 Clostridiaceae bacterium | reverse complement strand
GAGTAGTAAAACATGTCAAATCTAATGCAATAGTCTTAGTTAAGGATGAACAAACTGTAGGAATAGGTCCAGGGCAACCAAATAGAATTACTTCCGCTAATATTGCTATTAAACAAGCTGGAGCTAAAGCGAAGGGCTCAATTTTAGGCTCAGATGCTTTTTTCCCTTTTGCTGATACTGTCGAAGCTGCCCATAAGGCTGGTGTTAAAGGAATAATTCAACCTGGTGGTTCGATTCGTGATCAGGATTCAATCGATTATTGTGATCAACATGATTTACCAATGTTATTCACAGGCTATCGCCATTTTAAACACTAAAAAATAAAAACATATAGTTAGTAGAAATAATTGGAGAAAAACTTGAGAGAAAAGATAAAAATTGCTGTTTTTGGTGGTTCTTTTGATCCTTTTCATATGGGTCATCTGAATGTAGTTGAGGGTTTAATCAAATTAGAAAAATTTGATCGAATTATCGTAATGCCTTTAGGTTTAGCCCCACATAAAGATGGTTATATGACACCAGCAGGTTACAGATATGAAATGACTCGCTTAGCTTTAATGGATTATCCTGAGGTTTTCTTAAGTGACTATGAGATCAATCGACCGGGAAAATTCTCATATACATTGGATACTATCCAGTATTTTGAGAAAGAAATTAAATATAATCATGTATTGAAACAACAAAAAAAGATTCGCAAAAAAAGAAAAAGACGTCATAAAAAAAACCGGAGAAATCAAAAACAAGCGAGCAATGATCAAGAGTATGTAGAGTCTATAGAAAAAGCAATTGAAAATTTGCAAATAAAAGTCAAGCTTTCTTTAGTATACGGGTCTGATGCACTTGATACTATTGAAAGTTGGCATGAACCTGCAAGATTGATGCAAAAAGCAACATTATGGATTTGTCGTCGTGGTAACGAAGATTTACAACATATGGAAGCAAGAGCAGAGTATTTAAGAGAAAAATATCAAGCTAAAATTAAGTTTTTTGATATTGATGAAACTGGATACTCCGGTACAGAAATTCGTAATGAAATTAAACAAGATCATTATTCAAAAGAAGCTCTACCAAAGTCAGTCAGAAAGTTTATTAAAAAAAATCAAATCTACCGTTTTCAAGCGGATATGGAAGCCCTAGGTAAAGAAAATTTAATAACTATTGCTAAATATGAAAATATTGTAAGAAAAAAAGTTTCAAGATCACGTTTTATTCATTCATTAAATGTTATGCAATATTCAGTTCATCTTGCTAGATCGCATAATTATGATCTTATGAAGGCTGCAACTACAGGTATTTTACATGATATTGCTAAGCCAATGAAATTAGACAAACAATACAAATATGCAAAGAAGATCGGAAAATTAGTGCCTATAAATAAAAATATTGCACATGGACCTGCCGGAGCCTATTATATCTCTAAAAATTTAAATATTAAGGATCCTGAAATTTTAGATGCTTTGATTTTTCATACCACTTCACGAGAAGATATGACAACACTAGATAAAATTATTTATCTCGCAGACAAAATTGAATTTGGTAGAAATTTTGAAAATCTAGATGAAATCAGAGAGATTGCAGAAGTCGATTTAGATGAGGCTATGAGAATTTGTCTAGAAGAAGTCAGGGAATCACTAGTAAGACGTAAACGCAAAGGTCATCCATCCACAAAATCTGCAATAAACTATATAAATGGATTAAACAATGATCAAGAAAATAAAGGAGAGAATATTGAATATTGAAAATTTAAAAGATGAGATTGTTAATATCTTAGATAGCAAAAAGGCAATTGATATAGAAGTTATTCCTGTACAGGAAAAAACGATCCTAGCCGATTACTTTATTATTGCTAGTGGAACTTCTAATACACAAGTAAAATCTTTGACAGATGAAACGATATTTGAAATTGAAAAACGTTTAGATATTACACCTAAACGTAAAGAAGCTGATACGAACAATCGTTGGAATTTACTTGATTATTTAGATGTAGTAGTTCATATTTTTCATCAAGAAGAAAGAGAATTTTATCAATTAGAAAAATTGTGGAATGGTCCAATTATTAAGGATATTGTAGACACATAAAAGTTTTTTTATAAAAATCTCAAATTTACATAATTTCACAAATAAACTCAAGATATATCTCGAAAAAATATTTATACTAAGTGAAATAATTTTTGCGAGGTTGATTATTATGTTTTTGAAGAATAAAAGAACTCTTTATAAAATTCTTTTTTTTTTAAGTATTGTAGTTATACTGTTGATCTCTTATGTTTTTCTAAAAAAAGACACTTCTAAAATGAAGTTAGAGAGTATTGATATTTCTGATTTAGAAATTGAACTAGAACAAACAAGTATGCTTAACGAAAAAAATACAGAAGTTCTTAAAGAATCACAAACTGAGATAACTTCAGAGTGCTCATCAGTTGAAATAGATTCAGAAAGTGAAAACGAGAACTATCCTGTACATATTATGGGAGAAGTAGCTAATCCTGGTGTCTATTATTTAAAAACAGGAGATATCATTGATCATTTGATTACAAAGGCTGGTGGTTTAACAGACAGGGCAGATTTAAGATATGTAAATTTAGCTGCTAAAACTATACCTAATCAAAAAGTCTATATACCTTCTATCGATGAAGAACAAATGTCATATGATGATTATTTAACACTTGTACAAAATGAAGTAATTTCTGAGAGTGAAGCTTCACAAGAAAACAATAAAATAAACATTAATACAGCAGATCAAAACGAATTACAAAAATTAAATGGAATAGGTCCTAGTAAAGCCAATGATATCATTGGCTATAGGGAGTTAAATGGTTCCTTTCAGACGATAGAAGAGATCATGAATGTAGCAGGTATTAAAGAAAATATATTCGAAAAAATTAAGAATCAGATTACCGTAAAATAATTAGCCGTTATCTCATTTGCAAAGAATTTCTTTAATAAAGCTAAATTGAATGTTAGAATAGGTGAAAATCTTTTTTTAGATAGGAATGATGATTTATGAGTTTAGCCGATAAATTATTTATAGATAATATTAATATGATTTTGAATGAAGGTTATGACTTGACAGGCGAAAAAGTAAGACCTCATTGGGAGGATGGCACACCTGCTTATACAAAAAAAGCATTTGGAATTGTCAATCGATATGATCTTAGTAAAGAATTTCCTATTTTGACTTTACGTCCAATCAACTTCAAAGCGGCAGTTGATGAGATTTTCTGGATCTGGCAAAAAAAATCAAATAATATAAATGATCTGAACAGTAAGATTTGGGATCAATGGGCAGGCGAAGATAACACCATAGGTAAAGCATATGGTTATCAATTGCAAATAAAGCATAAATATAAAGAAGGAATGTTTGATCAAGTCGATCGGGTATTATTTGATTTGAAAAATAATCCTACATCACGTCGAATCTTAACCTCAATGTATAATTTTGATGATTTGTCCGAAATGAATTTATATCCATGTGCCTATAGTATGACATTCAATGTCACGGGTAATAAATTAAATGCCATTCTAAATCAAAGATCTCAAGATATGCTTGTAGCAAATAGTTGGAATGTAACTCAGTATGCTACTTTGGTACACATGTTTGCCCAAGTTTCAAACTTAGAAGTTGGCGAATTTATTCACGTAATTGCTGATGCTCATGTTTATGATCGCCATATTCCGATTGTTGAAGAATTGATTGAACGAGAATCTTACCCTGCACCCAAGTTAATGGTTAATCCAGAAATTACTAATTTTTATGATTTTAAAATTGAAGATTTTACTCTCGAAAATTATCAACATGGTGAAGCTGTCACAGGTATTCCAGTAGCAATATAAGAATATTCTATTATGTTAGATTGAAAGGAAGAAAAAATTGCTCGCAATTGTAAATACAGATCTTAATTGGGCGATTGGCAAAGAAGGTGACCTGCAGGTTAGAATTTCAGATGATCTGAAACGATTTAAAGAATTGACAATTGGTAAGGTAATCATTTATGGTTCAAAAACTTTAGACACATATCCCAACAGGAAAGTACTGCCAAATCGACTTAATATTATTTTGACCAGGCAGGAGGATCTTAGTGTAGATAATGCCATTATTTGTCATTCAATTGCTGAATTAAATGATAAAATAAATCAACTTAAAGCAGAAAAGAATTATGAAGATCATGATTTTATTGTCGTTGGTGGTGAGTCTGTTTACTCACAGTTATTACCAGAGACAGATTTATGTTACGTAACTAAAATGCAAGTCGAACTTGAAGCAGATGCATATTTTCCAAATCTAGATAAATTGGATGAGTGGAAATTAGAAAGTGAATCAAAAAAATATTTCGATGATAAGAGTGGAATTTCATATTCCTACTTAGTTTATCGAAGAAAAAAGTAATAAATTTCTTTCTTGCCTTTGTTTCAATATTTTGCTTAATAAAATTATTTGGAGGCCTTGAATGTCTGAAATTAAGGTAAAGCCTTGGAGACAAAAAAATCTTAATCAAATCTGGGATGCCGGCTTACCAGAATTTTTGTTTCGCAATAAAACACATCTTCTTTCAATTGTCCGACAATATCGAATGCATTTTGATTCAGAAGTTTTTTCTGTACATGTTGATCAAGTAGCAATTGCACTCTTATTTGTTGAACCTGTGTTTTTAGATGAGAGAACTTTAAATGGCTATTTGATACCAACAAAACTATTTCCTAATACTAAAACAGCGCCAAATAATCTTATGCAAATAATAGGTACTGAATATTATTCATATAATCAAAAATTTGAACAATTGGTTCTTTATTTCCCTGAAGCTAATAAGAAAGTAATTCCAGGCAATGAAACTGCAATGTTTCTTGGACAATCTACTTATCCAAATGCTCTATCAGCAGTACCTTTTGCAGCAGCTGATTTTTTAGATGAGAATTTTATCCTGTTTAGATTCCACAATAGCTATATTGTAGTAACAGTAATAGATAATTACATTACTCAAATTTATTTTTTATCATTAGAAAATAAAGATTTTGAACCCGCTTTAAAAAAATCCTTGGTTAAATCATGCTTTCTTAATGATGAAGGTTATATTGCAAGCAATAGAGACGTCATCAAACTTTATTCAAAAACAAAACGCTTAGATTCGGATTTAGAGATTAAGATTTTAGAACAATTTTCCAATTATTTGACTGGTAAGAGTAAGCAATTTGACCTGCCTTATAAAGTTACTACTGGTACAGAATTTCAAAAAGAAGTTTGGAATATTCTTAAAGATATTCCATATGGCAATGTTCTTTCTTATGTTGAAGTAGCAGAACGTCTAGAGAATAGAAAAAACGATGCAAAAAATTATGCAAGAGCTGTAGGTTCAGCTTGTGGTAAAAATCCAATAGGTATCATTATTCCATGTCATCGAGTGATTGGTAATGATCGTTCTTTAACTGGATTTGCAGGTGGGATTGAATTAAAAGGAAGATTATTAGATCTAGAGTTTTTTAATCGAATTGGTGGAAATTAATTAGTATTACTATATTTAAGAATTATTTTTACATTATCTTAACAATATTCACAATTCTTAAAATTTGCTTGACAAAAAAACTTAGTATCCATATAATCACTTTTGTGCCTTAAGAAGCTAGAAATATAAAAAATAGCAGATTTGGTGGAATTAGCTCAGTTGGTTAGAGTGCCAGATTGTGGCTCTGGAGGTCGTGGGTTCGATTCCCATATTCCACCCCATATTTGTGCAAACACTAACATTTATATATTGGGATGTCGCCAAGCGGTAAGGCACGGGACTTTGACTCCCGCATGCGTAGGTTCGAATCCTGCCATCCCAGCCAATGATCCACTAGCTCAGTCGGTAGAGCACTTGACTTTTAATCAAGGGGTCCGGAGTTCGATCCTCCGGTGGATCACCAAAGAGCATCGTATCAATTATTTGATATGATGCTTTTTTGATTTAAAAATTAATAAGAGAGTAAGGTAAAAGGGGCTTTTATGAAAACAATAGCAATTGTAACTGGTGCTTCTTCAGGTTTGGGTAGAGAATTCGTCAAACAATTAGATTCTGATGATAAGCTTGATGAAATTTGGATTTGTGCAAGAAGAAAAGAATTGTTACAAAATCTATCTTATGAAATAAATATACCAACTAAAATAATTGCTGGCGATGTTACTGATCAAAGTTGGCTAAAGAATTTATCTTATTATCTTGAAAACGATCAAGTCCAAATTCATACTTTAGTTAATTCAGCCGGTTTGGGAAAAACAGGTTCTTTTGCTTCTATTGGTTTGGAGGATAATGCATATATGATTGAAGTAAATATTTTGGCTTTAACTAAAATATGTTCAGTCTGTCTTCCTTACATGATGTCTCAGGGAAGAATCTTAAATGTAGCCTCCGTTGCTGCTTTTCTACCCCAGGCAAATTTTGCAGTATATGCTGCTACAAAGGCCTATGTCTTAAGTTTATCTCGGGCAATGAACCAAGAATTAAAAGATAAAATGATAACTGTCACTGCTGTCTGCCCAAATCCTGTTGAAACAGAATTTTTTCTTAATACAGGAGGAAAAAGTCAATACGACTCTCTAAAAAATATTGGCCTTGAAGAAGTAGAAACAGTTGTTAGTGTCGCTCTAAAAAAATCAGAACAGAAAAAAGATATTTCAATATCTAGTTTGATTGCAAAATCTATTCAACTAATTTCTCGTATCATGCCTCATCCTTTTATTTTGAAAATATCCGAGTTTCTTGGTATCAGCTGAAAAATAGAATTACTAAAATTCAGAAAAAGTATGAAAGTTTTATCTGTACATGTTACAATTATCGGTAATTCTATTTATCTTTCAAATTAGGAGGAATGTATGTATAAAATTGTTAGGAAGGAAGAACTCAATTCTGATGTCTTCAGAATGTCAATTGAGGCTCCTTTTATTGCGAAAAAAGGCCTACCAGGTCAATTCATAATGTTCAGGGTTGATGAATTTGGTGAACGAGTACCATTAACAATCGCTGGTACTGACGTTGAAGAAGGTACCGTTGATATCATTTTTCAAATAGTTGGTAAAGGTACACGTACACTATCACTTAAAAATGAAGGTGATAAGATTCTCGATTTTGTTGGACCATTAGGAAAGCCTTCGGAACTGGAAGGTTATAATAAAGTTTGTGTTATCGGTGGCGGAGTTGGTACAGCTATTGCTTATCCAACAGCTGTTGCATTGCACGACTTAGATACAGAAGTTGATGTTATAATGGGATTTAGAAATAAAGATTTAGTCATCCTCGAAGAACAATTTAAATCAGCTTCTGATAATTGTTATATAATGACAGATGATGGTTCCTACGGCGAATCAGGTTTTGTAACAGTTAAATTACAAGAGTTAATTGATGAAGGTACTGATTATGATTTGATTATAGCTATAGGACCTGTTCCAATGATGAAAGCTGTTGTTAATATCGGTAAAAAGCATAATATTAAAACACAAGTTTCATTGAATCCAATCATGGTTGATGGAACAGGAATGTGTGGTTGCTGTCGTGTCATCGTTGATGGTGAATTAAAATTTGCTTGTGTTGATGGTCCAGATTTTGATGGATATGATGTTGATTTTGAAGATTTAATGTTAAGAAATAATACATATTACGAACAAGAGCAGGCAATGGATCACGAATGTAAAACTGAATTAGCAATTGCTGCCACAAAAGCAGAAGAACAAGAATAAGCTTAAGAGCTTCATTGTTAGTATAGAAGGAGATTTCCATGGCTAAAAGAAATATGAGTCCAACCAAAGTAGATATGCCAGCTCAAGATGCAAAGGTTAGAGCAAAAAACTTTGAAGAAGTAACCTATGGCTACACACCAGAAATGGCAATAGAGGAAGCTCAGCGTTGTCTACAATGTAAACATAAACCATGTGTAAACGGTTGTCCTGTAATGGTTAAGATTCCTGAGTTTATAGACTTAATCGTCCAGGAAGATTTTGAAGGTGCTTATCAAAAAATTCTAGAGACCAATGTTTTACCAGCTATTTGTGGTCGTGTTTGTCCTCAAGAAAGCCAATGTGAAGCATTATGTGTACGTGGCATCAAACATGAATCTGTTGCTATTGGTCGTTTAGAAAGATTCGTTGCTGATTATCATCGAGAAAATGTCAAAGCAACTGCACATAATTATCCTGATAATGGATATAAAGTTGCCATTGTTGGAGCAGGACCTGCTGGTTTAAGCTGTGCTGGTGACTTGTCTAAATTAGGTTATGAAATAACTATTTTTGAATCCCTTTCAGAGGGTGGTGGAGTGCTAGTATATGGTATTCCTGAGTTCCGCTTACCAAACGATATTGTAAAACAGGAAATCAAACAATTAGAATTAGATGGTGTAAAAGTTGAAACTAACATGGTTATTGGTAAAGTTATTACAATAGACGAGCTCTTTGATGAATTTGGCTTCCATGCAGTGTTTATTGGATCCGGTGCAGGTTTACCAGTATTTTTAAATATCCCAGGGGAAAATAGCGTCGGCGTCTATTCTGCTAATGAATATTTAACTCGTGCAAATTTGATGAAAGCATATGATGACGAATATGATACTCCAATTAGAAAAAGCAAAAATGTAGCTGTTGTTGGTGGTGGTAATGTTGCAATGGATGCTGCACGGACAGCTTTGAGGCTAGGGGCTGAAAATGTTTACATTGTCTATCGTCGTTCCTTTGAAGAAATGCCCGCTCGTGTAGAAGAAGTTCATCATGCAGAAGAAGAAGGTGTCATTTTCAAAAATCTTGCTAATCCAGTAGAAATTAACACTGATGAAAATGGTGAAGCCATTTCTATGACTTGTATAGAAATGAAATTAGGTGAAGCTGATGAATCTGGCAGAAGAAGACCAATTGCTATAGAAGGATCCGAATTTGATTTAGATGTAGATACTGTGATAATTTCTGTTGGTACAAACCCCAATCCATTAATCAAAGATACTACTGAAGGACTGGAAGTAACACATTGGGGTGGTATTGTTACTGAAGAAGATGGTAGTACCTCAAGAGCAGGTGTCTTTGCTGGTGGTGATGCAGTAACCGGAGCAGCTACTGTTATTTCTGCTGCAGGTGCTGGTAAAGTTGCAGCCGAAGCTATTGATAAATATATCAAAACAAAATATAAATAATAATTTTATGCAGTTATGGTCAAGGCAAATTTCTGCTTCGACTATTTAATATGTATACTGATTAATTCTTAGTATAACCCTTTTAGTTAATAACAAATTTATCTAAAAGGGTTATTTTTTATCAGAAATTGTTTTACAATGGTATGTAATTATTTTAAGCATTTAATCATATAAGAAAGAATAATCATGACAAAAGAAAATGACAGTAATAAAAAATCAAGTCGTCTAGTTACTTTAAAGATAGTTAGATTATTATTAATTTTTTTAATTATTTTAGTAATAATTTGGTTTTTAAGAAATGCGAGTCTATTTGATTCGAAGGAAGGTAAGATAAGATCATTAGACTCCGAGGCCAGTTTACAAGAAATAATTGAGATAAGTGATATGTCTACGATTGAATACATCTATAATTCAATAGCTTCGGTTAATGAACCAGAAACAGGAAATAATAAATATCATGTTGCTTATAATGGAAGGATAAAAGCAGGTATAGATTTCTCAAAAGTTAAGATAGAAATTGATGATCAGCTAAAATTAATTACTGTATTAACTCCGCCAGCACAAATTCAAGATGTTTCTGTTGAAATGGAATCATTAGATTTTATTTTCAGTCATTCTCGTTTTGAAACTGAGGATGTAACCCAGGAGGCGTATAAAGAGGCTTTAGAAGACTTAAATAAAAAAGCTGAATTAGAAAAAAACATTCTAAAGATAGCAGAAGAAAATGCTCATTCTGCTTTAGAAGCATTAATCCATCCTATCGTTGCACTAGAGTATCAAGAGTATGATTTATCTATTAAATAGAAAGTTTAATATGAAGAAAACAATTGTATTTTTTTTAATAAGCATTATATTTCTATCACTGTTTGCTTGTTCTAGCCAAAATGTTGAAAAAGAGCTTGCTCCTGAATCAAGAAAAATCGTTAATATTCTTGAGTTGGCAACACTTGAGACTTATTATCATAATGTGTCTAAGTTAGAAAAGGAGGCAGGCACTGGCATTAAACATTGGTTTGAAAAAGATAAAAAAATGTGGATCGAATATACAGGTAAAGCTACACTTGGCATTGATTTAGAAGAAACTAATATAGAAATAAATGGTCAAGAAATTATCATTTCAATGCCCAAGGCAACAGTTCTACAAATGGAAGTAGATGAAGATTCCTTAAATGAAAACTCATATTATTCTTCACCAGACGGCATTAACAAAAATCTTATTACGGCAGAAGAACAAACTTTAATGATTAAAAATGCCCAAGAAAACATGCGAGATAGAATTCTTAATGATACTTCTTTACTCAATAAAGCTGAATTAAGAGCGAAAGAATTAATAGAAAATTATATTAACCAAATTACAAATATTACAGATACAGAATACACTATAGAGTGGAACATAATTGAAGCTTCTGAAGATAAATAAAATCTACTTTTTCTATTAAAGTTATTAAATAATTTATTTGATCAAACTTGCCTTTCTAGTTGCAAAAACAAGGATTTGTAAATTTAGCATAAATTTGTTTATTGTGGATCGAATAAGTATGAAAATATCTTAAACTTATCTAAAAAGAATCTCTTATTCTTCAAAATATGTTAGATTGTCTTAGTGCTTGTAAAAAGCATAGTTAAGTATAGGAGATTATCGGAGGTTCTTATGTTAGAAAAAGCTTTTCAGCTAAAACAGAATAATGTTACAGTTCGAAGTGAGGTAACAGCAGGAATAACGACGTTTATGGCTATGGCATATATCTTAGCCGTAAACCCTCAAATATTAAGCACAACAGGTATGCCAGCTGATGGTGTGCTAATTGCAACTGCTCTATCATCATTCGTTGCATGCGTTTGTATGGCATTCTTTTCAAATATGCCGTTCGCATTAGCACCAGGTATGGGGTTAAATGCTTATTTCGCTTACGTTGTTGCAGCCAAATATGGCTGGAGAATGGCATTATTTGCAGTGTTTATTGAAGGTATAATATTCATTATATTGAGCCTGACAAATGTAAGAGAAGCATTATTTGACGCAATTCCATTGAGCTTAAAATATGCAATTAGTGGTGGTATTGGTCTTTTTATTGCGTTTATTGGATTAGTAAATGCAAATTTAGTTGTTAAGGATGATGCTACTTTAATTAGTTTACAAAACTTTAGAGCAAATTTTAATACGGCTGGTATTGGTGCTATTCTTTGCATGGTTGGTGTTATTCTTATAGCAGTTCTTTCTCATAAAAAGGTCAGAGGTGCAATTTTGATAGGAATTGTTGTGACTTGGGTTTTAGGAATTTTTTCTCAAGCGCTTGGCATATACATTCCAGATCCAGAAGCTGGTTTTTATTCTTTATACCCTGTTTTCACTGCTCCTAGCTTTTCCGGTGTTGGTGAAATCTTTGGTCAAGCCTTCAATATTGATTTTACGAATGTTAATATTCTAGACATTGCAGTTGTAGTATTTGCTTTCCTCTTTGTAGATATATTTGATACCTTAGGTACAGTTATTGGTGTAGCTTCTAAAGCAGATATGCTTGATGAAGATGGAAAAATGCCTAAACTAAAAGGCATATTACTTGCTGATGCTATTGGCACAACTTTTGGTGCTGTGGCTGGAACATCAACTGTTACA
Organism: Clostridiaceae bacterium; assembly: GCA_012518845.1. Taxonomy (GTDB): domain Bacteria; phylum Bacillota; class Clostridia; order Saccharofermentanales; family DTU023; genus UBA5436. Next base: position 15,212 of record JAAYRJ010000079.1, on the reverse strand, counting down.
ACTTTTGTTGAAAGTTCAGCAGGTGTTGCCGAGGGTGGTCGAACAGGTCTGACTGCACTAACTACTGGCTCATTATTTTTATTATCAATAATTTTAGCTCCATTATTTATCGCAATTCCAGCCTTTGCAACAGCAGCAGCGTTGTTATATGTTGGATTCTTAATGCTCTCAACAATATTAAAAATTGATTTTAACAATATTACTGAAGCAGTTCCTGCCTATATAGCATTAATTTCGATGCCTTTCTTTTATAGCATTGCAGAAGGTATTTCTTTTGGGATAATTTCATATGTATTTATTAATCTCTTAACAGGTAATTCAAAGAAAATTAGCCCATTAATGTATGTATTAACAATTATTTTTATCCTACGCTATTTATTTTTAGTTTAGTTAATAGTAAATAATATTTTTCGAGATATGAATATAGTTTTAATATAAAGATTTTTTTATGATATAATTCAAATGCAATATAAAATAATATTGATTGATTTAGGAGGTTCTTAATGTTAAAAGGAAATTTGATGTTCGGACAGTCAGGTGGACCTACAGCTGTAATTAATTGTAGCGCGGCAGGCGTCTTTATTGAAGCATTAAAGCATCAGGATCGTATTGAAAAAGTTTATGGTGCTCATCATGGTATTATTGGTGTATTGGAAGAAGATTTTTTTGATATGGGACAAGAAGATGAAGAAGAGCTTCTTTTATTAAAACAAACACCAGCTTCTGCTTTAGGATCTTGTCGTTACAAATTGGCCGATCCAGACGAAGACGATACAGACTATAGAAGGATTTTAGAAGTTTTCAAAAAATACAACATCCGCTTCTTTTTCTACAATGGTGGAAATGACTCAATGGATACATGTAATAAAATTTCTAAATTTATGCAAGAAAATGATTATGATTGTCGTGTAATTGGTGTACCAAAAACAGTTGATAACGACCTATATGGTACTGATTTTTGTCCTGGTTATCCTTCAGCTGCACGTTATATTGCAACTACAATGATGGAAGTATATTGTGATTCAGTTGTGTATCCAGATGGACAAATTACAGTTGTTGAAATAATGGGTAGAAATGCTGGTTGGTTGACCGCAGCCTCAGTTTTAGCGGCTGATAAAGGTTCTGGACCTGATCTTATCTATTTGCCAGAATCAGTTTTTGATATCGACAAATTTATGGCAGACATCAAACGTATTTATGATGAAAAAGGTAAAGTACTTGTTGCAATCTCCGAAGGCGTTCAAACAAAAGATGGAAAATTCATTCCAGAACTTGTTGGTGAAGTTAAGGTAGATGCTTTTGGCCACAAACAAATGGGTGGTGCAGCCGCAGTCTTAAAAGAATATATTGAAAATCAAATAAATACCAAAGTTCGTGGTATTGAATTATCTTTAATGCAAAGATGTGCAGCTCATTTAGCTTCTAACGTTGATGTAGAAAGCACATTCAATGCTGGTAGAGAAGCTGTTAAAGCAGCCTTGAATGATGAAACCGATATCATGATTGGCTTTAAAGTAAATGATTCTAATGATGTTGAACTAACACATGTACCTTTAGAGAAAGCCGCAAATACTGAACGCAAGGTGCCAGAAGAGTGGATTAATGAAGAACAAAATTTTGTAACAGATGAATTTATTGATTATTGCTTGCCATTAGTACAAGGCTTACCTGAACGTAAATTAGAAGATAATTTACCTAAGTTTGCTAACTTAAAATTTGTACAAGCTGGTAAAAAATAATTTTAACTTAAATTGAACATTTTGAAAAACCGAGCGTCAATGCACTCGGTTTTTTATACTTTAGAGGAATATAGATGCTAAATATAAAATTGAAGGTTGGCAATATATTTATTAGGCGTTTTTGTAATGATGATTTACCAAGTATTACTCCAATCTTTATGCAAGATGACATTATGTACTATTACGTAACAGATGATGTAAAGTTCAAATCAGAAGATAAAATTGGTCAATATATAGAAGATTGGGATGATAACGAAACTAGTTTTATGTTTTCTTGCTTTAAAAATGATGATTTAGTTGCTGTTTTTACCTTAGATGATTATTCTAGTATCCAAAAAAGGACAGAATGCGGGATAGCTCTGACTAATCCTAAATATTATGGTCAAGGATTAGCAAAAAAAATCGTTACAATTATGTTAGATTATCTCTTTCATGAAAAGAGATTACATAAAGTTTATATTAGCTACATTGATGGGAACGAGTCATCTTATCACTTATTTAAGAGTCTAGGCTTTCAAGAAGATGGTCGTTTCAGAGAACATATACGTAGAAAAACAGAGTATTTAGATTTATACTATATGAGTTTATTGAATAAAGAATGGCAGGGATAAGGCAAAGATGATCAAATCAGTTTTTGCTGCACATCTAAGCGAGCAAGACAAACAAGATTTAACATTATTGTTTAATGATCGCTCACTTGGCTCTTTATCTGACGAAGATAAATCAAATTTTGTATTGACTGCAAGTCGCGATATTCACATGATTTGTGGCTTTTCAAATCAGTCTGTATATTATGATCCGCGCTTTAATCAAGATCGTATAAGGCTTTGGGTGCAAATTTTTCGTGAGATGCAATCACGTGGTTTGAAAATATTTCCTAAATTCATAAATAATCATCGAATCTATACAGAATATTTGCATATTTTCAATTCTGAAATTTTTATTGGTTGGCAAGATCGAAAACATGGTCTCTACTTGCTTCGTAAAAATCGTCTTTTCCGCTTACAGCCAACAACTTTACCTAAAAATGTTTTTAATCCTGAATGGATGAGACACGCAGATTTTTACTCTTTCCGGGTAAAAGAAAAAGATATTGTTTTTAGTATTTCTGAAAAGGTGTTTTCACGTTTAAATCCTCAAGAAATTGAAAAGTTTTTTCTTGAAAAAAATAATTTGTCTACAATTATGAGCGAAATTATTAACAAGCTCAAAGTATATGATAGAGATTTAGATTTGTCGTGGTTTGGATTTCAAATAGATCGCCTAGATAAAAACATTTTTGTAGACGAAGATCGAAGTTATTTGAAAACACAAAATGACTTTACCACTCTTATAAATAGTTCACGTGTTTCACGTGTACGAGACGGGCAAACATTAATTCCCGCTGTTAATCCAAGAACACAACAAGCTAGTAGTAGCCTTTATCAGGACACAGACGAGATCTTAACTGATCAAGAGACTCTTATTACTAGCAAGTCACCTAAGAAAGTAAGTACAAGAGATAATTTAAACCGAAAAATAAGCGATAGAAGACATCGTCTTTATAACTTAGAAAAATTAGAGCAAAGCAGAACTGAAAATGATGCCTTTTGGGATGATATAAAATCATTTAGTTTTGAGCCAATAATTAATAATTTCAAAAAGGCTTGGAAAAATATTTTTAATTTTATTCCAAATCAACCAACTCTTTCAAAACTAATTATTATTACTGCAATTTTACTCATTATTTTATTTGTATTTTTAGTTGGCAGAGCCATAGGGTCTAAATCAGGGCAGGTGGTGGAGACTGAAGCTGAAGATACGACATTTGAAACCAGAATGATGGAAGTAGATGATGAAGTAAAACCACCAAATGTAGCCTTAATTGAAGTAGAACTTACTGTTAAAGCTAATAACTTGCAAGTGCGTCAAGAACCTAAAATAGATGCAGCAATTGTAGCAACATTACAAAGAGGAGCAAAAATAACGCAATTATCAGAGCCAGAAAACAATTGGGTCTACGTAAGATTAGCCGATGGAAATACTTTTGGCTATGTCTATGCGGAAAGTTTACTGGGAGAAGACTAGATAAGAATTAGAAAAGGTAAATATGATAAAACAAATTAAGACAGATATGCATACTCATACTATTGCCAGTGGTCGTGCTTATAGTACGCTTAGTGAAAATGTTAGTGCAGCTAAAAAAAATGAAATTGAGGCTATAGCTATCACTGAGCATGGTCCTAAAATGCCAGGATCAGTAAATCCAAGTTATTTTTTAAATTATCAATCTATCCCACGAGAAATTGATGATGTGTTAGTATTTTGTGGCGTCGAATTGAATATAACTAATTTAAAAGGCGAGGTTGACCTATCAAATAACATGTTGAGTCGCTTAGATTTTGTATTGGCCGGATTTCATGATGAAATTGTTCAACCTGGTACTTTAACTGAACATACTGAAGCATGGCTCAATGTAATAGAGAATCCTTATATTGATTGTTTAGCACATCCAGGAAGAGATGACTACGAATTCGATTTACCTACAATTCTTGATGCTTGCAAAGAAAACAATGTTGCAATTGAAGTAAATTCTAAATCATTTGGAAAATATGCTAATATCCATCGATGTGAAGATATTATTGTTGGGTGTAAAGCAAAAGGAGTGTATATTATGGTTAATTCGGGAGCTCATTTTGCATATCATATTGGTAATAATCAGAATATGATTGAATTATTAAATACACTAAACTTTCCAAAAGAGCTAGTTATCAATCGAAATCTTGAATCTTTAATTCCCTGGCTAGCTAATCGTAAGTTATGGAAATCTGACCTACAAGCATTAGCAGAAAAATACAAATAACCTGGAAAAAAGTTTTTTCTTGTTTATTGGACAAACTATCTAGATTATTGTATTATGACAAAGCTGGTTTTTTAGATAGTAGATGCGGGTGTAGTTCAATGGTAGAACATCAGCCTTCCAAGCTGAATACGAGGGTTCGATTCCCTTCACCCGCTCCATCTATTTTATGGGTCTATAGCTCAGCTGGATAGAGCAACAGCCTTCTAAGCTGTGGGTCGCAGGTTCGAATCCTGCTAGGCTCACCAGAATAAACGCCCTGATCTGATCAAGTTCAGGGTTTTTGTTTTTTTAATAAATAATATTCCAGGAGTTCGCCTTGAAAATAAAATATTTAGTTCTTTTATCTTTTTTTGTAATCATTTTTATACTTATTATAGTGAAAGGTTTTGATAATAGGCTAAGGATTACTAAATATGAGTTTCGTTCAAAAAAAATCAATGAAATGATAAAAGTAGCCTTTTTGTCAGATTTACATGGTTATGAATATGGCAAAAATCAGTCAGATTTAATTTTTATGTTGGAGAAAATGTCTCCAGATATTATTGTCCTAGTCGGTGACATAATTGATGATAAAAGACCATCAGAAACAACTTTTTTGATGTTAGAAAAATTGGTCAAAATAGCCCCATGTTTTTATGTTACAGGTAATCATGAAGCCTATACGTTCCAATTAGACAAAATAAAATCTCGAATCGAAAAAGCTGGGATTTTTGTTTTAGCTGGAAATAGGGAACAAATTGAAGTTAATAATAATAAAATAAATATATTAGGAATCGAAGATCCCTTTTGTCAGGAAGATCTTTATAAAAAACAAGTAAATAACCTAGTACAATTGAATAATTCAGATTTTACAATTTTACTCGCCCATCGTCCAGATCGTTACACTGATTACCAAAAAATAGAGACAGATTTAATTTTATCCGGCCACGCTCATGGCGGTCAATTTCGTATCCCAAAAACAAATATTGCATTTTATGCTCCTCATCAGGGGTTATTACCCAAATTAACAAAAGGGTTTCATCAATTAGAAGATTCAGTTTTATTAGTGAGTAGGGGAATGTGTCCCACAACCAGGCATATTCCAAGGTTTTTTAATCCACCTGAATTAATAGAATTAACAATTTCTTCTAACAAATAATTAACACTTGTTATTTGTTTTAAGAATCATATATTAAACCCGACTGTTATATTCTCAAACAAATAAAAAATAGCCTGATTATGAATTTCAGGCTATTATATAAAAATTTTATTATTTAATCTAAATTCTAAATTTTTGCTAATGCCTGGCTAAGATCAGCAATAATGTCATCTACATCCTCAATACCTACAGAAAATCTAATTAAATCTGGTTTAACACCGGCAGCTTCTAATTCAGAATCATTCATCTGACGATGTGTTGTTGATGCTGGGTGTAGTACGCAAGTTTTGGCATCAGCTACATGGGTTGCAATCGAGGCTAATTCTAAATTATCCATGAATTTAGTTGCGGCATCTCTGCCACCTTTAACACCAAAAATCACGACCCCACTTGATCCATCTGGTAAGTACTTTTTAGCAAGATCATAATCTTCATCTCCCATTAAATCAGGATATTTAATCCAAGAGATTTTTTCGTGATCTTTGAGATAATTGGCAACTTTATTTGCATTTTCACAATGTCGTTGTACTCTTAAATGCAAAGTCTCTAAACCTAAATTTAATAAAAAGGAATTTTGCGGGGACGGAATGGAGCCAAGATCGCGCATTAAAGTTGTAGTCATCTTTCCGATATAGGCAGCTTTACCAAACAAATCTGTAAATACTGAACCATGATAAGTTTCAGCCGGTTTAGTCAGATCAGGAAAAAGATCAGAATGTTTTTGCCAGTCAAAATTACCACTGTCTACAACAACACCACCAACAGAAGTTGCATGACCATCCATATATTTGGTTGTAGAATGAACAACAATATCTGCACCCCATTCAATTGGTCTGCATTTTATTGGTGTTGGAAAAGTATTGTCAACAATTAATGGAACATTATTTTGATGTGCTACTTTTGCAAAAGTTTCAATATCTAACACTTTCAGAGCAGGATTTGCTAAAGTTTCACCAAAAACAACACGTGTTTTATCTGTAAAAGCAGCTTGCAATTCTTCTGGAGAGCAATCTGGCTCAACAAATGTGCTGTCTATCCCAAAATCTTTTAAGGTGTGGGCGATTAGATTATAACTACCACCATAAATAGCTGAAGAACTTATAATATGATCACCGGCTTTGCAGATATTAATGAGTGAGAAGAAAGTTGCTGCCTGCCCAGATGAAGTTAAAATAGCAGCTACTCCACCTTCCAAATCAGCAATTTTTGCTGCCACTGCATCATTTGTAGGATTTTGTAAACGCGTATAAAAATATGCATCATCCTCTAAATCAAAACACTTAGCCATGTCTAAACTTGAATCAAACTTAAACGTAGTAGATTGATAAATTGGCAATTGTCTTGGTTCTTTGTTTTTAGGAACCCAGCCACTATGAATACATTTTGTGTTAATATTTTTTGTCATAAATTGTTTAATATCTAAATCAATTCAAATGATTAGATTTCCCTTTCTTTTGGTATTTTTTAGATAATTGTAGATAATGTAACATATTTATAAGATTAAGTGCATAACAACATGTTACAAATCTTTTTCTTTTTGCGAACATTCGTTCTAAATGCTATAATTCTATCCGATTATATACAAGAAAATGAGGTAGTAATGGACAAATCACAGAATTATGATAATCAAAGTATATTTGCTTTAAAAGGCGCCGATAGGGTACGTTTGCGACCTAGCGTTATTTTTGGTTCAGATGATCTAAAAGGTGCCCAGCATTCCTTTTTTGAAATATTGTCCAATTCCATTGATGAGGCTAGGGCTGGTTTTGGTAATGTTATTAAAGTAACAAGATTTCAAGATCATAGCTTAATGGTTGAGGATGAAGGAAGAGGTGTTCCAGTCGATTTTAACGAAAATGAAAATCGTTATAATTGGGAATTAGTCTATTGTGAGTTATATGCTGGTGGTAAATATGATCCTGATAATGAAAATTACGAATTTAGCTTAGGTTTAAATGGTCTTGGTGCATGTGCAACTCAATATGCTTCTGCTTATTTTAATGTAGAAGTTGTTCGAGATGGTTTTACTTATGAACTTCATTTTGAAAAAGGTGAAAATGTCGGTGGGTTGAAAAAAACCGTAACAAAGAGCAATAAGACAGGTACAAAACAACATTGGTTGCCTGACCTTGACGTTTTTACAGATATCGAGATTCCTAAAGTATATTTCACAGATATTTTGCAAAAACAAGCAATTGTTAATCCAGGGGTTAAATTTATTTTTGTTGACAAAATAGATCAAACAGAACAGGAATTTATATATCCCGAAGGGATCCTAGGCTATGTTACTGAGTTAAATGAAGATACCCCCTTAACAAAAGCAAGACAATTTTCTGGTGAAGATGTTGGTAGGGATCGCAAGGATAAAGAAGAATACAAAGTTCAAGCAGATGTAGCCTTTGCGTTTAATAACGAGACGAATCTATTAAGTTACTACCACAACTCTAGTTGGCTTGAATATGGTGGCTCGCCTGATAGGGCAGTGAAAAATGCTTTTGTAGCAGAATTTGATAAAGCACTCAAGGAAAAAGACAAATATAAAGCTAATGAATCAAAAATTATCTTTAGCGATATTGAAGATAGTTTGATTTTAATGATAAATTCATTCTCTACATTCACTTCATACGAAAATCAAACTAAAAGAGCCATTAATAATAGATTTATTCAAAGATTTTTAACTAAGTTAATTAGAGAAAATTTAGAAGTTTGGTTTATTGAATGTGCTGATGAAGCTGACAAAGTTATTGAACAAGTACTTGTAAATAAAAGAAGTCGTGAAAATGCAGAAAAACAACGACTCAATATTCGAAAAAAATTGATGGGAAACATTGACAATATGACAAACAGGATCAAGAATTTTGTCGATTGTCGTTCTAAAAATGTAGAAGAACGTGAACTGTATATAGTTGAAGGTAACTCAGCTTTAGGATCTGTTAAAATGGCAAGAGATTCCGAATTTCAAGGAGTTATACCAGTTCGCGGAAAAATATTGAATTGCTTAAAGGCAAGCATTAATCAAATTTTTAATAGCGATGTGATTGTTGATTTATTGAAAGTTTTAGGTTGCGGGGTTGAATTAGAAAGTAAACATAACAAAAAATTATCTGATTTTGATCTTGATAAATTACGCTGGAACAAAATCATTATCTGTACAGATGCTGATGTAGACGGCTTTCAGATAAGGACTTTGATTTTAGCGATGTTATTTCGTTTAACTCCTACTTTGATTAAAGAGGAGAAGGTCTATATTGCCGAATCTCCATTATTTGAAATAACACATACAGTTAAAAATATAGAGAAGACATATTTTGCTTATTCAGATCCCGAAAAAAACAAGATAATTAGCGAACTTGACAAAGGTAAGATCCATATTCAAAGATCAAAAGGTTTAGGTGAAAACGAACCTGAAATGATGTGGAAAACAACTATGAACCCAGAAACAAGAAAATTAATTCAAGTACTACCTGAAAGCAAAGAAGAGATGTTTAAAATGTTTGATCTTTTACTAGGTGATAACTTGAGTGGGAGAAAAAAATACATCGCTGAACATGGTAATGAGTACATGGACATGTTAGATGTTGTATAATTAATATCCTAAATTAAACTAGCAAGCAAGATTATATTATTGAGGTGTAGTTAAAACTATTTTGATATATGATAAAAGATAAAAAAGAGATAGATAAAACAGAGCATAAGGTTGAAAAAACTCCAATTACAGAAACTTTACGTTTAAACTATATGCCTTATGCTATGAGCGTAATTGTTTCGAGAGCAATTCCTGAAATAGATGGCTTTAAACCGTCTCATCGCAAACTACTTTATACTATGTACCGAATGGGTCTTTTAAATGGGCCACGAAAAAAATGTGCTGATATTGTTGGTCAAACTATGGCCTTAAATCCGCACGGAGACCAAGCTATTTATGAAACACTAGTTCGGATGACACGTGGTAATGGTAGCTTAATTAATCCCTGGATTGATTCTAAAGGTAACTTTGGACGAGTATATTCTCGCGATATGCAATTTGCAGCTTATCGTTATACAGAAGCAAGATTAGATAAAAGCTGTGAAACTTTGTTTTCCGGTTTAAATAAAAATGCCGTAGAATTTGTAGATAATTATTCAGGAACATTTAAGGAGCCAGTTTTATTACCTGCAACTTTCCCAACAATTCTAGTTAATAGTAATCAAGGAATTGCCGTCGGTATGGCATCTAATATTTGTTCTTTTAATTTGAAGGAAGTTTGCGATGCAACTGTAGCGTATATTGATAATCCAGAAGTAGATTTATTTGAATATATGCCCGCACCCGATTTTTCCACAGGAGCAGAAATAATATATGAAGAAGATGTGATGCGTCAGGTCTATGAAACGGGCAGGGGCTCAATTAAGATGCGCGCTGTATACAATGTTGATAAGAAAAATAAATGTATTGAAATAACTGAGATTCCTTATACGACGACTGTCGAAGCAATTATGGATGATGTTATTGACAATACAAAAAATGGTAAATTAAAAGAAGTCACAAATATACGAGATGATACAGATTTAAATGGTTTAAAATTAACTATTGATTATAAAGCTTCTACAGATGTTAAACTATTAGTTCAAAAATTATTTAAAATAACAGCTATGCAGAGTAATTTTGCTTGTAATTTCAATGTCCTAATCAATGGTCGTCCCCAGGTTATGGGTGTCAGAGAAATCCTCAAAGAATGGCTTATTTGGCGACGTAGTTGTTTAAAAAATGAACTCAATTTTGAGATTGATCAAAACACAGAAAAGTTACATATCTTAATTGGACTTGAACAAATCCTATTGGACATTGATAAAGCAATAAAAATAATACGAGAGACAGAAAAAGATGATGAGGTTATTCCACGTTTAATGCAGGGTTTTAAGATTGATAAAGCTCAAGCAGAAGCTGTAGCAGAAATCAAGTTAAGACAATTAAACAAGGAATATATTTTAAAGCGGATTAAAGACAAAGAAGAACTTGAGGAAGAAATTAAACGTCTAAAAGGTATTGTTTCAAGTAACAAAAAACTTGATAATGAAATAAAAAAGCAACTTAAAAACGTAGCAAAAAAATATGGCCGTGAGCGATTAACCAAATTGGTGCCAGAAGAAGAAATTGTTAAAGTTGATTCTGAGGACTTTATTGAAGATTACAATATCAAAGTATTTTTTACTCAAGAAGGATATTTAAAAAAAATGGCACTTACTTCTTTGCGAAGTGCAGGTGATCTCAAAGTCAAAGAAGATGACATGATTGTTCAAGAAATTGAATCCACTAATAAATCAGATGTTTTGTTTTTTACAAACTTAGGGCAAGTCTATAAAATGAAATTATCTGATATTCCAGATCATAAACCATCTGAGTTTGGCGAATTCACTTTAAATTTATTAGATTTAGAAAAAAATGAATATGTTATTGCCGTTCATGCAACTAGCGAAGCTTATGAAGGGTTTTTAATTTTAGGTTTTGCTGATGGACGTTGTGTAAAAATTTCTGTTGATAGTTATTATACTAAGACTAATCGAAAAAGATTACGTAATGCTTTTTATGATGGTGCTTTATTAATTGGGATTTTGTATCAAGATACGGAGAATTCTGGTAGAGATATCATTTTACAAAATAGTCAAGATCGAATGATCTTAGTCGAAAGTGATCGCATACTCTTAAAAGCAACTAGAAATTCACAAGGAAATATGATTATGAAATCACGAAAAGGATTTGAAGCTACTTCACTGAGTTTTGCTGATCAATTTCCAGAAAAATATGATCTAGAATATTATCGTGTACGTACATTACCTTCAGCTGGTAGATTTATCAAAGAAGAAGATATGGCAACCAAACAAATTTCTTTAGCTGATATGTCAATGGGGGATTAGTTTCTTGTGTTCAAACAAAATAATAAAATACATTTAAAGCGTATTTTGATGGTACTAGCGATCGTTGTCATCGTTGTTGGTTTAGTTGTTATTGTACATCACAATAAACAAATTCAATTTGAAACCTCCTTTGAAAAAATGCTAAAAGAAGGAAACTATTCTGGTGCATTAGAAATTTATCGAGAGATCCAAAGAGAGGCAACAAATCCTGATAATTCGCAACTTAGTAAAAATAGATTTACAGAAACACAAAAAAAATATGAGAATCTTGTTCATAATAAAACTGAAAAAATTATAGAACGATTAGAAAAAGGTGATAATTTAAGTAAACAGGGTCAAGCCTTTATACTTGGCATGCAAGAAATCACAAGTTCTATTATTACTCCTTATTTAAATACTGCAACAGAAGATTTGCTAGACCAAAAAATCACATATCAGGAGTGGCGTCATTTTCTAGATACTTTTAAAGGATTTCCAAATTTACAATTAAGTGTAGAAAATTTGCTAGAGCAAGAAGATGAATTAAATATAGGTGTTCAAAAATTTGCAGAAATACAAGAATTAGATCTTAAAAGCAATTGGAACCAAATCTGGGAAAAATGGGCTGCTTTATCTGAGGATGAAGAGATAGGTAGATTTGCTTCCCACTACGCGAGTTATAGGTTGCAAACCTTTCAAGATGAACTATATAAAGTGCTGATGGAAGATGTTGATTTATACATTGAACAAGGCAGATATTATACCGCAAAAAACGTATTAGATCGTCTATTTGATGCTTTTCCAAATCAATCAGATATTCAAGAAAAGTTAAACATTTGTAATGAAAAAATACCATCAGATTTAATTGTTTGGGAAGAGCCTGTAGAATGTATTGGCATAAAACCGCTTTTAGTTGATACTGACCAAGCAAAACGTGGGAAAGCAAAAACTTTAGCAGAAACTCAGTTGATTACTGTTAATGAATTCAAAAGTCTGTTATTAGAACTATATAATAATGATTATGTATTAGTTTCAGCAAACGTTTACTTCAATTATCCAGATAATTTCTCTCAAGTAGTCGTACCCAAAGGTAAAAAACCAATTATTTTATTGCTTGAATCATATCAATATTCTGCCTCTTTGCAAGAAGCAGGAGTTGTTGCAAAATTAGGCTATGATCATGAAAATAAAACTTTTCATAGTTATTTAGAACCAGATGATCCTGAATCAATTACGACAGAAGCAGTTGATGCAATTTCGATTTTAGAGGAATTTATACAGGAGTACAGCGATTTTAGTTTTAATGGTGCGAAAGCATTAATTTCTTTGAATGTCAATAACAACATCTTGGGTTATATGATAGATTCACAACAATTCAATAATTATATAAATGACTTAAGCGATCTAGGACTTCCAATTAGCAATATCATTAATTTAAGCGATGAAGAAAAGGATGAAATCTTAAATAATGAGCGCGATCATTTAGTAGAAATCATTGCTGATTTACAGTATCATAATTATTATTTTGCTAATGGTACTTATTCTAATCAGGAGTTAAATCTTCTAGAATTTGAAGAATTTAAAGCAGAAATTAAAAATTGGGAGGAGACCGCCAAGCCCTTAGTTGGAGATTCACAGGTATTATTGTTTCCAAATGGTTCGCATGTTTATGCTGATCAAGATAGAACCGATTATCTTAAAGAAAAAGGATATCTCAATTTTTACAGTCAAGGAGCTGAGGCATTTAATTATATGACTGAAGATTATATTCATATAAATTACGTTCCAATTAATCATGCAACTTTAAATAGTCCAAGCACTTGGCAGTTAGATCGTTTTTTTGATTCTTCTAAAATTATTGAAGACTGGTCATAATAATAACTATAGATGATGCGGGTATAAGAATATGAATCAATCTTCAATAAAAAAATCAGATTTAAAGGTAATAGATATAAAGCCACGTGGCTACTGTAAAGGTGTGATACGTTCATTAAAGGTTCTAAAAACAATTCGTGTCCAGTATCCTGAAGAAACAATTTCGGTCTTAGGTAAAATTGTACATAACAAGTATATTTCCAAAGCAATGGATCTATACAAGATAAAAACAATAGATTATCCTGGCTTAACAAGAGAAGAATTATTGTCATATGTTGATCATGGAATTATTATTTTGTCAGCACATGGAAGTTCTGAAAGAGTAAAACAATTAGCTTATGCCAAAGGGTTAAAAGTAATTGACGCTGCATGTTCGGATGTAATTTCTACCCATGATCTTATTAAAGAAAATTTGGAAAAAAATAACCAAGTGATCTTTATTGGCAAGAATAATCATCCAGAAACAGAGGCAATTATTACAAATTTTCCAAAAATAAATTTAATTACTAATGTCAAAGATATAGATAATTTGAACTTAGATCAAAATGATCAAATCGTTATTTCTAATCAAACTACGCTATCTATTTTGGATATGAGATCATTAATTGAAGCTATTATAAAAAAATACCCACAAGCCCAAGTTGTAGATGAAGTCTGTGGTGCAACTCGTGTCAGACAAGAAGCAGTAATCAAGCATAGTAGTCTTGATGTATTAATTGTTGTGGGTGATCCACATAGCAACAATACTTCTATGTTAGCAAAAATTGGTTTAGCTAATGGAATAAAAAATGTCCAAAGAATTGAAACTGTACATGATCTAGAGCTGGCTGAGTTGCAAAAAGGTGATGTTGTCGGAGTTACTTCAGGAGCTTCTACTCCACCATATTTAACTAATATGATATCTGATTATCTAAAAAAACTTGATCTAGATAATCCTGCACCAAGACCACCAATAGAAATATCGAAAATATTAGATTTTTAATCATATGATAGAGGTTTAAGATTTGTTAAAGAAATTTTATCACAGTAAATTAAAACCAGATTATTATGCTGAAGATTTACGTTCCTTTGATTGGCAACAACTAAAAAAGCATAAAATTAAAATAATCTTTTTGGATATAGATAACACATTAGCAAAACATGGTTCAAGAAAACCTGATGATTATGCAATAGCAGTTGTCCAAATTATTCAAGACCACGGTTTTGATATTTGCATTCTCTCCAATGCAATGAGTGAACGTATTGAGGAATTTGCTGGTCATTTAAAGGTGGATTTTTTAGAAAATGCAAGAAAACCTAGTCCTAAACGTCTAATAAATAAATTACAAGAAACTAATTATAATGCAAGCGAAGCAATCTTAGTTGGTGATCAACTTTTTACTGACGTTTGGGCAGGAAATAATGCTGGCTGTATGACAGTTTTAGTAAAACAAAGATTTTATGATGAGGCAATTCAAGTAAAATTAAAAAGAAAACTTGAACAATGGTTTATCAATAGATTTGATAAATAAAGTCTAACCTGAGATTTGACTAGTTTTTAGGAATATATCTGACTTGCAAGCCGTTAACTAATACTTTAAAATTAAACAGATAAAAATATTAATTTAGTACTCTACGAGGCTCTGTTAACTAAAGATGAATGAAAAAGAGATCTGAAATGCAAACTGGCAGAAGAAATTAAAATAAAAAATTAATTTCAAAGCAAAGTTTCATCAAAGATCAAGGTAACAGAAAAAAGAAATAG